>JACRCY010000400.1 GCA_016218785.1 Deltaproteobacteria bacterium | reverse complement strand
GGGGAGATGCACGTCCACCGGGCCGCGGGTGACGGCCAGCGGGTGCAGCGCCAGCAGCGCCTCGGCGGCGAGGGCCGCGGCGCCCGCCGCGAAGCGTTCGTCCACCGCGAGGAGGTTGTCGCGCTCCGCCGCGAGGTGCTCGAGGGCCGCCGGCTCCCGGGGCCCGTCCACCGCGCGCGTCCAGGCGCGGGCCAGGGCGCAGAGGACGTCGGCGTGGGCGCGCTCGGCCGCTGCGCGGCCCCTCGAAGCGTCCAGCTTCGTCGCCGCGAAGCCGCGCACCGCCTCGGGCAGCGCGTAGCGGCTCTCTCCGCGCGGGCCGTCGGCCACCGCCAGCAGCGAGCGCCGGCGCAGCCCGCCGAGGAGCGAGAGCGCCGTCGCCTCGCCGCCCAGCAGCGCCGCCGTGGCCTCGAGGGAGAAGCCGCCCCGGAAGACGCTCAGCCCCTCGAGCAGGCGCTGCTCCGCCGGCGCCAGCAGCTCCCAGGACCAGGCGATGGTGGCGGTGAGGGTCGCGTGGCGCGCCGGGCCTCCGGGCAGGGCGACGCCTGCGACGTCGAGGCGCTCGCGCAGGCGCGCGAGGAGCTCGGCGGCGCTCAACAGGTCCAGGCGCGCCGCGGCGAGCTCGATGGCCAGGGGCAGCCGCTCGAGGTGCTCGACGACGGCCTCCACCGCGCCGCGCTGCGGCGCCTCGGCGACGCGGCGGTCCCAGGGCAGCCCGCGGTCGACGAAGAGCGCCGCGGCGTCGGCGGGCGTCATGGGGCCGAGCCCGAAGACGCGCTCTCCTTCGACGCCCAGCGGCTCCCGGGAGGTGCACAGCACCCGCGCGTCCGGCGCCGCGGCGAGCCAGCGGGCGACGGCCTCGCGGGCGTCCGCGGACAGTTGCTCGCCGTTGTCCAGCACCAGCAGCACGTCGCCCCGCGCCGCCAGCCACGCCGTCACCGCCGCGTCGGGCGACACCTCGCCGTCCAGCGGCAGCTCCACCGCGCGGGCCGTGGCGGAGGCGAGCTCCTCCGGAGAGCGCGCCTCGGCCACGTCGCAGAACCACACCCCGCCGGGCTGCGCCTCGAGGCGGGCGCGGCCGAGCTCCCGGGCCAGCCGCGTCTTGCCCACCCCGCCCGGGCCGCAGACGGTGACGAGGCGGGCGTCGCCCTCCACCGCGGCGCGCAGGGCCGACAGCTCTCCCTTCCGGCCGACGAAGCCGGTGCGCTCGGCGGCGAGGTTGGTCAGGGCCATCGGCCCCGTCATAGCCCAGCCTGCCGCAGCTCACTGCGCGGCGCATCACTGGCCGCGCCGATTGCGCCCGTAACAGGCCGTGGGCAGACTGTGTTCCGCCCTTCGTCGCGCACGTGAGGGCGTCTCGGAGGGCAGTTGGATGACGACGTTCGGCCAGTTCGAGTTGGAGAAGAGGCTCGGCGCTGGCGGGTTTGCCGAAGTCTTCCTGGCGAAGCAGACGCATCTCAAGGGCATCCCGGCGCAGGTGGCGCTGAAGCGCATTCTGCTTGGCCACCTGTCCGACTCGGCGATCATCAGCATGTTCCTCAACGAAGCGAGGACCATCGCGCAGTGCCACCACCCGAACATCGCGCAGATCCACGACCTCGGGAGTGTGGACGGCCAGCCCTACATCGTCATGGAGTTCATACACGGGAGGGACCTGCGTCAGCTCCTGAGCGCGGCTCGCGGCGCCAGCCAGAAGCTCAACCGGCAGGACGTGCTCCGCATCGTCATTGAAGTCTGCAGAGGGCTCCACCACGCGCACACGAAAGTCGGCGCCGAAGGCAGGCCGCTCAACGTGGTGCACCGGGACATCAAGCCCGGGAACATCATGGTGAGCGTCGACGGTTCGGTGAAGTTGCTTGACTTCGGGATCGCGAAGGTCGCCGGCCAGGCTAGGACCACCAGGACGGGGACGATCAAGGGCACGTGTGAATACATGGCCCCCGAACAAGTGCTGCAGGTCCCCGACGCCCGGAGCGACCAGTTCTCCCTGGGTCTGGTGCTCTACGAGTTGTTGACCGGGACGCGGCCGTTCAAGCGCGACTCCGAGGCTGCCACCCTGGTCGCGGTGGCGGCTTGCGAGATTCCAGCCCCATCGAGCGTGGACAAGGATCTCGCCGACCTTGACGAGGTGGTGATGAGGGCCCTCAGGCGGGAGGCCGGCGAACGGTATGGCGACGTGGATCAGTTCCGCAGGGCGCTGGAGCCTCACCTCGCCAGCGCGCAGGTGAAGGCACTGATGCAGGGCCTTGTTCCGCCGGAGGACGCGAGGCCCCAGCCGGGCCCGGCTGCGGCGGCGGCCTCGGACGGCCCGACCTGGTCGTGGTGTGCCGTCGCGCACGGCCGGAATCCGGACTGGGCCCTCCACGAATTCTCGGACGGCATCGAGGCTTGTCGTGCGGACCTCAGGCAGGCCGGGTTCAAGCAGGGTGGCGAGGCCCAGCATCTGCTCGACAACCTGTTCGATGGCGTCATCCATACGGTTGCTGGCTACCGACTCGACACCAGTCTGGTTTCGATGGTCTTTTTCGAAAGCACCGCGCTGGTTTGCCGCTCCGGCGGTCTGAAGCAGGCCGGCGACAGCCAGGCCTTCCTCTATCGTGGGGAGGGCCTCCTCAAGGTTCGCACGCAGCCACCAAACATCCTGACGAGCCCAAACGTCGTCTACTTCGGAGAGATCGACGTGCAGGACGGCGACATCTACCTGCTCTCAGGTGCCGAGTTGGCGCGTGTGCCCGAGCGGGCAATTCTGCATGTGCTCGATGCGCTTCGGGCTAACCTCAGCCAACTTGAGAAGGAGCTCGAAAACGCTGAAATGGCTGAGAGGAGGAACCCAAGAAGCCTGGGGCATAGGGTGATGCGAAGCTGCCTCGAGAACGCGGCTATGGAGCTACGGGAACTCGCAGGGGGCGCGCCCAACTTCGTGCTGATTCGATGTGACGACCTTGGGGAGAAGGCCTTTTCGTTCTTCACCTACTCTGGCCTTCGTTTCGCAACCGAAGGCTCCGATGTTGACGAGGACCCGCCCAACTTCGTGATCGTGAACACCCGAGATCCGGACGGAGCGGCGTAAGGGTGTGGACCATTGCGCTGTCCCACCAGCGGCCCAGGGCAAGCGTGCGCGACGAGTGCACGGCCCGGGCGGCCGAGTGCCACGTGCGATTCGGCCTGTCAGTGGCCCTGCTCGCGCTCGCCGGCTGCATCTCGCACCCCATGCTGCAGACCGCGCGGACGCTCGACGAGGGCTCCTTCCAGGTGGCCCTCGGCCTGCACGCTGGCCAGGCCGAGCGGGTGTCGTGGAGTCCGTCTGGGAGCTCGAGGAGCACCTGGGTCTTCCCGGGCGGCGCCCTCAGCTTCCGGTACGGGCTCTTGCCGCGCGTCGACGTCGGGCTCCAGACCGGCTCACACGCCGCGCTGCTGCTCGACGCAAAGGTGCAGGTCGTGCGCTCGCGGGTGTTCGACTTGTCCATTGCGCCCGGCGGCGGTTTGACGAGCACCTCCACCGGCGACGTCAGGGGCTACCCGGCCCTCGCCGCCACGCTCGTCCTCTTCGCCGGGCTCAACCTCGGAGAGCGGGTGACGATCGTCCTCGCCCCGGGGAGCTTCGCGAAGTTCCCCTGGGTGCTGCACCTCGGCGGCGGCCTGGGGATCGCCATCGTGGTGACGGACTGGCTCACGGTGATGCCCGAAGCCAACGCCCTGGCGCAGGTCGACGGCCAGTGGCGCGACCGGCCCTGGGCAGTGCAGGGAGGCTTCGCGCTGATCTTCGGCGGCCGCAAGTGTGCAGCAAACGGGAAGCCACCGCGTGGCCTGCGCTGACTCAGCTGAGGGTGGCGACCCAAAGGCCGTCGCTGGACTGGATGTTGCCGCAGTACGCGCAGACGAACGTGTTCGCGCCCGCGTCGCGAAGCATCCCGTGTTGGTGGCACGACAGGCAGTAGCCCGGCCGAACGTCAGGCGCCGGCCATTCCCAGAGGGTCTTCCCACTTGCCTGCTCGACGAACCGGACCCCGCCGAACTCGGAGTGAAGGCGGAGAACATCGACGCCGGTGAGGGTACGAACGAGCGAGCGGTTCAGCTCGCCAAAGGCCGGCTGGGCAACCCGGGCGAAATCGGCAGCGACGTCGTCGGCGACCGTGACTGACACCTGGCGCCAGTCGGGACCATTCAGGCGACGGAGGCGCTGGGCGCTCTCCGGCGAGAGCGCGTACCGGAGGCCGTCAGGTCGAGCCGACACGAGGATGGTGATTGGGCGCGCCTCGGTTGGAGGCTGCGAAGGCGCTGCATCGGCGACAGCGAGGAGTCCACGGACGAGCGCGTCGAGTTCTTCTCTGGCCGCTTCGGCCGGAGCCCTGCCAGGCACGAACAGGGCGCGCACGTCGTCAACCTCGGCGGTCCCGCGTCGCCCCTTCGACCATCCCTGGCCAAGCGCTTCGAGGACCGGCTTGATCCCTGCCGGTGGAGTCCCGTCCGGCGCCAGGACATCGATGTAGCAGAGGATGTCGTTTCCGCCTGGAGGTACTTCGATCACCTGCGCTTCCAGCACTCCGACGTCGGACGTCTGAAGAAACTCGAACGAGCGAACCGCGGCGTTTGCGTACCGAAAGGCGTTGATTCCCGTTCGGCCCGTTTCCGACGAGACGACTCTCTGTGCCGTGAGGTAGAGCACCTAGGCGGCCCGCCGGGGTGGAGTGTGCTGCAGGAGACGGGCGGGCAGGTCCCGGCCGATGGCGCGGGGGCCGTGGCCTCGGGGTCGCCCACGCAGCGCCGTGTCGCGATTCGGCTCGGTCCTGACCCAGGCATAGAACGCGTTCGTGTCCTCCGGGGTGTGCGTCACCAGCGACATCGGCTTGCCGGTGTACCGCCTGACCTTGCTGAAGAGGTCCCAGAGCTTCTCCCTCAGCGCACGCCGATCAGCCTTCGCGACGTCGTACACCTCGATCGTCCACTCGCGCCCGTCGAAGTCTCCGGCGCTCGTCCTGCTGTCCACCCAGCGGACCGGCCGGTCGTCGGCGAGCCGCCGGACGACCTCAAGAACGGCATCTCGTTCACTGATCATCGCGATACCCTTCGCCGAGCAAGGACTCGACGATGACCTTCGCATTCTGAACGTGCTCGAGCGCGTCCGCCTGCGTGCAGTCGTCGACGAAGTAGTCGGCCTTCACGCGGGCCTCGCGGAGGTCCTCGAAGAGCAGGACGAGGTCGCGGTCGAGCACTCGACGGTCCTGCGCCAACGAGCCGACCTCGTCGTGCTTGTAGTATCTGACCCCTGGCCGCACTTCGGGGACGTCATTGACCCCAGGCGCGAGCCTCGACCACACCGCCTGGTACGCCGCGTAATAGGCCCGCGTCGTCGCGGCGTTTGGGCACGGGTCCTCGAGGTTCGCCAGGGTGCCGGCAGCCGAGAGGTTCTCGCAGGCCTTTCGCTCCACGTTTCGATTCATACCACAGGGTCGCTACCCGGCAGGCCGCCGGGCCGCTGTCGTGCAACTTCCCGCTGCACGCCGCCGGCCTGGCAGAGTCGCGGGTCTCAACACGCGGTCTCGGGGAGCTCCATGGCGACGAAGAAGCTGGGGAAGAAGGCGTCGAAGGACGTGCTGGAGGGCGCGGCGCGGGCGCTGAAGCGCGCCGAGGTGCAGCTGCTGCGGTTCGACCCGCTGAAGGCGGACGCGGGCAACGGCACGTCGACCTCGGCGCGGGATCCGGTGTGGAGCTGGCGCCGCAAGCGGCTGCCCCTGGCGCGCACGCTGGTGGAGGCGGCGCAGCTCGAGCGGCGGGACGTGGCTCGGATCGAGGCGGGGACAGGGGCGTCGGACGGGGCGCGGGACATCCAGGAGCTGGCGGCGCTGCTGGGGCCTCACAAGCGCATGGTGGAGCTGGTGCACGGCCGGGGCGCGCTGGACGACGCGAAGGCGGCGTCGGTGGGGGCGCTGGCGGCGCTGTCTGCCTCCACGGGCAAGAGCGCTACCAGCCGCGCCGCGGCGGAGCTGCGCGATCGCTACGCGACGCTGGCGGTGCAGCGGCATGACCGGCCGCGCGCGGCGGTGGCGGCGGTGGCCGGGTACCGCGAGGCGGCGCTGCTGCTGCCGCCGCTGGCCGACGGCGCGCGCGCCGAGAAGAAGCCGGCCCCTGCCGCAACGCTGGCCACGCCCGGGTAGCACCTCTCCCCGCGGAGCGCGGGTCGGCCCGAGGCCGGGCGAATGGCGGCGCCGCAGGGCGACCGTTCACCCGGTCCGAGGCCGTGCTCGTCGAGGCAAGCATGGCCGTCGCGCCGGTCCGGCGCGGCCGCGGCGGGCGGGGTCCCCCCTGCCGCCGCCCGGGGCCTGCGCCGACCGGGGGGAGGGTTTTCCGCCCTGCGCGGCGGGGCCTTTCCGCGCTACGCTGCCCGTCCTTCACAAGGGAGAGGTCCATGCCGCGCATTTCCGGAACCAGCACGCGGGCCGCGACGGCCGCGCGCGAGAAGCCCGAGGCGAAGTCCACCGCGAAGTCCACCGCGAAGTCGGGCAGCGAGCGCACCGGCTGGTCGCCGAAGCCCTCCACCACGCGCGGCGGGGAGCGCACCACGGGCGGCAAGACGCCGGCGAAGCCGCAGAAGCCGACGAAGCCCGCCACCGGCGGCGAGCGCACCGTCAGCGGCCGCACCACCACGCCCGCGAAGCCGGCCACCACCCGCGGCGGCGAGCGCGCCACCGGCGGCGCCGAGGCCGGCGGCCGCAACACCACGCCGGCGAAGCCCGCGCGCGGCGGC
>JACRCY010000403.1 GCA_016218785.1 Deltaproteobacteria bacterium | reverse complement strand
GGCGGCGGCGCCATTGCCGGCGGAGGTGCCGGGGCCGGCGCCGAGGCCGGCGCCGGGGTCACGCCCGCCGCGCAGGCGTGGAGCACGAGCGCGAGGAGGAGCAGCGCGGCGCGGGTACCGAGCAGGCGAGAGCGAGGGTCCATGACGACGGAGCCTAGCATGGACCTCGGGCTCCCACGTGACTACAATTGGGCGTATCTCTTGGCGAATGTCAGAGCCCGATCATTCGGAGGGAACATGCGCAGGCTACCTTTGGCCGTCGTGCTCATGCTCGGCGCCACGCTGCTGTGGCCGCCGGCCGGTTACGCGCAGGACGACGCTCCCATCTCGAAGGAACAGGAGGAGCTGAACAAGCAGCGCGAGAAGCTCAACGAGCAGCGCGAGGCCGACGCGGTGGTGCCGCTGAACGAGCAGCTGCAGCGGGTCTACCGCTGGCTCGCGACGCTGTCGCTCTCCTGGGAGCTCCATCGGTACCGGCGACCGCCCCTGCCCGGACAGCCCGAGCCGCCCATTTCATGACGACCTCCCCAGGACGGGCGCCCCGGCTGCGCACCGGTCGCCCCTATCCGCTCGGTGCCACGGTCACGCCGGAGGGCGTCAACTTCGCCATCTACTCCCGCCACGCCACCGGCGTGCGCCTGCTCCTCTTCGACGCGCCTGACGCGCCCGAGGCGGCCCACGAGCTCAGGCTCAAGGCGCGCAGCGCGTTCGTGTGGCACGGCCTCGTCGAGGGGCTCGGCCCCGGCGCCCTCTACGCCTACCGCGTGGAGGGGCCCTACCGGCCGCAGATCGGGGACCGCTTCAACGCCAACAAGGTCCTCATCGATCCCTACGCCAAGGCGCTGCACGGCGACTTCGACTTCGCGCGCGGCAAGCTCTTCCCCTACGACTTCTACTCGCCGCACGGCGACCTCTCGTTCGAGCCGACCGACGACTGCGCCTTCGTGCCGCGTTGCGTGGTGGTGGACGACGCCTTCGACTGGCAGGGGGTGCGCCGCCCCGAGATCCGTCCCGAGGAGCTGTGCCTCTACGAGGTGCACGTCAAGGGGATGACCGCCCACCCGTCGGCCGGGGTCGCCCATCCCGGCACCTTCCTCGGGTTCATCGAGAAGATCCCCTACCTCCGGCACCTCGGCGCAAACGCGGTCGAGCTGCTCCCGGTCCACCAGACGGTCACCGAGCCGTGGCTCGCCGAGAAGGGCCTCCGGAACTACTGGGGCTACAACACCATCGCCTTCCTGGCGCCCGACCGGCGCTTCGCCTGCGGCGCCGAGCCCGGCGCGCAGGTGGGGGAGTTCAAGACGCTGGTCCGCGAGCTCCACCGCGCCGGCATCGAGGTGATCCTCGACGTGGTCTACAACCACAGCGGCGAGGGGAGCCACCTCGGGCCGCTCCTGTCGCTGCGCGGCATCGACAACCGCGTCTACTACCGCCTGCGCGAGGACAGCCGCCTCTACGACGACGTCACCGGCTGCGGCAACACGCTCAACCTCGGCCACCCGGCGGTGCTGCGGCTGGTCATGGACTCGCTGCGCTACTTCGTGCAGGTGATGCAGGTCGACGGCTTCCGCTTCGACCTCGCCTCGGCGCTGGGCCGCGGGCCGCGCGGCTTCGACCAGGTGTCGGACTTCTTCAACCTGGTGCACCAGGACCCGGTCATCTCGCGGGTGCACCTCATCGCCGAGCCGTGGGACGTGGGCCCGGGCGGCTACCAGGTCGGCAACTTCCCGCCCGAGTGGATGGAGTGGAACGGCCGCTACCGCGACACGGTCCGACGCTTCTGGCGCGGCGACCCCTGGCAGCTCAGCGACCTCATGCTCCGCGTCACCGGCAGCCCCGACCTCTACGCCGACGACGGCCGCAGCCCGTTCCATTCGGTGAACTTCGTCACCTGCCACGACGGCTTCACCCTGCGCGACCTCTACTCGTACGACCAGAAGCACAACGAGGCCAACGGCGAGGAGAACCGCGACGGCAGCGACGACAACAACTCGTGGAACTGCGGCGCGGAGGGCCCCGGCGACGACGCCGAGGTCGAGGCCACGCGCGCACGCCAGCAGCGCAACCAGCTCGCGACGCTGCTGCTGTCGCAGGGCATCCCCATGCTCCTCGGCGGCGACGAGATGGGGCGCACCCAGCGCGGCAACAACAACTCCTACTGCCAGGACAACGCCCTCTCGTGGCTCGATTGGGAGCTGCTGGGCCAGAACGCGTCGCTGCACCGCTTCGTCACCCTCCTCACCCGGTTCCGTTGCTCGCACCCGACGCTGCGGCGCCCGGGCTTCCTGGAGTTGGGCGAGGAGCCCGGCATGGCCCCGCACCTCACCTTCTACGGGCCCGAGGGGCGGCTGCCGGCGCTGGCCGACTCCGAGGCGCGGACCCTGGCCTTCCGCCTGGACGGTGATGGGGTCGGGCCCGACGCCGACGGCCGCGACGACGACCTGTTCGTGATGCTGAACGCCGCGTGGCAGCGGGTGCGCTTCGCCGTGCCGCGGTCCCGGGGCGAGCCCTGGCGTCGGGTGATCGACACCTGCCAGCCGGGCGACGCCGCCATCCTGGAGCCGGGCAGCTACGCGCTCGTGGACCCGCCGCACAGCTACTGGCTCGGGCCACGCAGCCTGGCCGTGCTCATCTCGTCGCGGCCGGGGTAGGCGACCCCGGCGATCCCCGGCGCGGCCGGGGTGCGCCCGGCGGTCCATCCTGGCGCGATTTTTTCACTTGCGTCGGGCCGCGCGCTAGGGCATTAAAGGGGCCCTGAGGCATTCCCCCGTGAGCCGCGACGATCTCGTGCAGATGGAAGGGACGGTCACCGAAGTCCGCGCCGGCGGCAACTTCGAGGTGACCACCGACACCGGGCACAAGGTCCTGGCGCGCCTCTCGGGGCGGATCCGCAAGTACCACATCCGCGTGGTGCTCGGCGACCGCGTGACCGTGGCCGTGTCGCCGTACGATCCGACGCACGGCCTGGTCGTCTACCGGGCCCGGTAGGCGGGCCCGTCAGCCCCGGCGTCCCAGCGCTGCCAGCGCCGCGCCGCGCAGGTTGGCGTCGGCGACGCGCACCAGCCGGACGGGCGTGGGCGTCAGGCGGCCGAGCGTCTCCACCACCACGTCACGGTAGCGCGGCAGCCCCCAGAACGCCGAGCCCTCGGCCGCGACCGCCACCTCGGCGCCGGGCCGCCGGGCCGCGGCCGCGGCGCGGCTCGCCAGGCACGCGAGCCCGCCCGCGACCAGCCGCGCCGAGCGGGTGACCAGCGCCCGCATGACCGCCCGCACCGAGGCGCGGGTGTCCGGGTGCGCGTCGACCCACTCCTCCCACGGGCTCTCGGGCGAGGCGCCGGCGATGAGGCGCGACATGGCGCGCGAGGTCGGCGGGCCCAGCGAGGCGGCCGCCTGCGCGAGCGCGGCCGGCGCGGCACCGCGCGCCGCGAGGTCGCGCAGGGCCAGGTGGCTGAGCTCGCCCAGGTACTGGCCGGAGACGGCCTTCTCGAGCCACTGGCGGTCGGGGTCGTGGGTGGCCGCGGCGAGCCGTTCGTCGAGCGTCCCGCGCGGGAAGCGGCGGAAGTTGCCCGACTCGAGGTTGAAGGCCAGCGGGCCGCCGCGCCACGTGGGCGCGCGCACCTTGGCCCGCGCGGCCGGCTCGAAGCACGCCATGTTGGTCCCGGTGCCGACGACCAGGCCCACGAAGCCGCCGCAGCCCGCCGTCTGCGGGTCGCGCGTGGCCGCGATCAGCGTGGTCACGGTGTCGTTGAGGACCACCACGCGAAAGGGCCCGCGGCGGCCGAGCCGCGCCAGCCCCTGGCCCAGCCCCTGCCCCACGCGCGCGCCCTCGACGCCCGCCGCCCGGATCTCCTTGGTCCAGCGCAGCAGCACGGCGTCGCCGTCGGGCCGCACCTCGGCCGGGTACGAGAAGCAGAAGCCGATGCGCCTGAGGCGCGCCGCGTCGGGGGCGAGCAGCCGCGCCAGCTCCACGAAGAAGGCGTCGCGCTCCACGGCGCCCCGCGTCCCTGGGAGCGGGGCGTGCCGCACCTCGCCGACGGTGACGCCCGCCCGGTCCACGGCGACCACGGCGCCGCGCACGTGCGTGCCGCCGGCGTCGAGACAGAGCACCCGGCCGCGCGCGCCCGGGCGCGGCACCCCGACGTAGGCCGGGAGCAGGGCCAGGTCGCGGCCCGCCCCGTCCCGCAGGCCGCGCTCGATGTCCTCGTCGAGCGCTGCGGCCATGGCGCGGAGATCGTCGTCGCTCACCTCGAGCCGCCACTCGGGCGGGAGGGTGACCGGGTCGGAGGCGGTCATTGGCCGGACCTTACCACGCCGGGCCGCGTGCCCGTCACCACACCCGGCAGGGTTTCGCCTTCACCATGGGCTGGCCCGCCCGGCAGCGGAACGCCCGCCCGAACTCCGGCAGGTTCACCATGACCCCGTTGATCCGGTAGCGGTAGGGCGAGTGGGGGCTGGTGATGGCCCTCACCCGCGCCGCCTCGGGCCGCTCCTCGCCGCACGCCCACTGGGCGACGCCGACGAAGAACCGCTGCTCGGGCGTGAGGCCGTCGGCCGGCTCCAGCCGCCGCCCCGTCGTCGCCGCCTTCCACGCCATCCAGGCGAGCCGGGTCCCGCCGAGGTCGGCGATGTCCTCGCCCAGGGTGAGCCTGCTGTTGATCTTGATGTCGTCGACGATGACGTACTGCGCGTACTGGTCCGCGATGCACTGCGCCTGACGGTTGAAGGCCGCCGCGTCCTCCCTGGTCCACCACTCGCGCAGGTTGCCGCGGGCGTCGAACTGCCGCCCCTCGTCGTCGAAGCCGTGGGTCAGCTCGTGGCCGATGGTCGAGCCGGTGTTGCCGTAGTTGGGCGCGTCGTCCAGCTTGACGTCGAAGAGCGGCGGCTGCAGCACGCCCGCCGGGAAGTTCATGTCGTTCCGCTGGGGGTCGTAGTAGGCGTTCACCGAGGGCGGGGTCATGTACCACTCGCCGCGGTCGACGGGCTTGCCGATCTTCGCGAGCCAACGTCGCGACTCGAAGGCCAGCGCGCGGCGGACGTCGCCGTGGAAGTCGCCGGGGCGGACGTCGAGCGCGCCGTAGTCGCGCCAGCGGTCCGGGTAGCCGATCTTGTTGGCGATGGCGTGCAGCTTCGCGAGCGCCGCCTGCTTCGTTTGGGGGCCCATCCAGGGGAGCTGCTTGATCTCGCGCGCCATCGCGCGCTCGACGTGGTGGACCAGCTCGAGCGCCCGCCTCTTCGTGTCGGGGGTGAAGGTCCGCCGCACGAACTCCTGCCCCAGCGCCTCGCCGACCAGCTCGTCCACATACTGGACGCAGCGCCTCCAGCGCGGCGCGAGCTGCGGCACGCCGCGCAGGGTCCGCTGCCGGAAGGCAAAGTCCTCGTTGACGAACGCCCGGGACAGGTAGGGCGCCATGGCGTGCACCAGGTGCCAGCGCAGGTAGGCCTGCCAGTCGGCGAGCGGCACGGTGCGCAGCGCGACCTCGAGCTGGCGGAAGAACGCGGGCTCGGTGACGTTGATGACCGCGACCGTGGGCACGCCGCTGGCCTGGAGGAACGCGTCCCAGTCGAACGACGGCGTGAGCGCCTGCACCTCGGCGCGCTGGAGCCGGTGGAAGAGCCTGCGGGGATCGCGCTTGTCGACGCGCGTCAAGGACGCGCGGGCGAGGTCGGTCTCGATGGCCATGACGGCGCGCGCGGCGCGCGCCGCCGCCGGCGGATCGCCCAGGAGCTGGAGCATCCGCTGCACGTGCGCCACGTACTGCCGCCGGATCTCCTGCGACCGGGCGTCGGGCTTGACGTAGTAGTCGCGGTCGGGCAGGCCCAGGCCACCCGCGAGCGCGAAGGCGATCTGCTGGGTCGAGTCCGCGTAGTCGATGTCGGCGCCGAACGGGAAGAGCATCCCGCCGTGGAAGTAGCCGCCGGTCGTGAGCTGGAGCCGCGCCACAAGCGGCGCGAGGTCACGCTTCGAGCGGAGGGCCGTGATCGCGTCGAGGTCGGCCTGCAGCGGCGCCAGGCCCTGCCGCTCGACCGCCGCCTCGTCCCTGCACGCCGCGAACAGGTCGCCGATCTTCTGCTGCGCGGGCGTCCGGTCGGGCCGCGGCCGAGCCGCCTCCTCGAGGATGCCCCACAGGAAGCGCAGGTTCTCGACGGTGAGCTTGCTGTAGACCATCCAGGAGGGCTGATCGGGCGGGATCGGGTTGTTCTCGATCCAGCCGCCGCAGGAGTACTGGTAGAAGTCGACGCACGGGTCGACGGACCGGTTCATGGCCGTGACGTCGAGGCTGGGCGTGTACGGCAGCGCGGTGAGCGGCCGCAGGGGCGGCGCCGCCGGGGCGGCAGGCGTCGCGGGCGCGGGTGGGGGCGTCGGTGCGGGCGCGGGCGCAGGCGCGGCCGCCGGCGCTGGCGCAGGC
>JACRCY010000394.1 GCA_016218785.1 Deltaproteobacteria bacterium | reverse complement strand
GTCGTAGCCGCGCACGACGAAGCCCGCGAGTACCGTCGCCTGAGTGATCCCCTCGGCGTTCACCGTGCCGCGGCGGTGGTTGGGGTTCGCGAAGTTCGGCTCCGGGCCCTCGATGATGGTCGGGTTGGTGATCACGTCGCGCGTCGCGAACCCGGGCGCGTAGCCGCCGTGGAGCTTGACGCCGTTCCGCAGGACCACCTGCTCCGCGTAGCTCCCGGCCGCGACCAGGATGGCGGTGTGGCGCGACGGGTCCCAGGCCGCGAGCGCCGCGCCGATGGTCCGGTAGGGCTGGTCGCGCGTGCCCTGGCTCTGCGTGCTCCCCGACCACACGAAGAGCGAGGTGGCGGCGACGCCGTCCACGCCGTCGCAGTCGCGGTCGACGTAGGACCAGCCCGCCTGCGGGTAGACCGGGTGGAGGTCGGGCTCGTCGGTGGCGCCCAGGGCCGCCGGGCACTCGCAGCCGTTGGTCGGCTCATGGTCGACGTCCACGAACTGGTAGGTCACCTTGCAGTACCCGCCCTGGCAGGTGCTGGGCGAGCCGAGCGCGTTCTGGCACTGGGTGGTGGTGCTGCAGGCGACCGTGCAGTGGCCGTCGACGCAGGGGTTCCCGCCGCAGTCGACGCTCGTGCCGCACGAGCGCACGCACTGGTGGTAGAGGGGGTGGCAGACGCGGGCCGTGCCGCACTCCACGTCGCGCTGGCAGGCGCGCCCACCCGGGATGTTCTCCTGGGTGCAGGCGACGATGGCGCAGTGGGGCGGCGCGTCCGCCCACACGCAGCCGCCGATGGCATGCTGGATGGCGCGGCTCCACATCACGAGGCAGTTCGCCTCGCAGGTGCCGCAGTGCTCGTCGAGATCATAGGTACCGGTGCCGTGCTGATCAATGAACGGCTCGTCCACCAGGCCGTCGCAGTCGTTGTCCCGGTAGTCGCAGGCCTCGGGCGCGGTCACGACCGTGTCGCAGGTCGACCAGTCGAAAGCCCCGCCCGCCGCCTGGCAGGTCTCCTGGCCGAGGCAGGTCTGCGTGGCGGAGGACTTGAAGCACGGGCGGGTCGCGCCGGCGCGGTCCGCGTTGCACGCGCAGGTGCCGGCGTCGGGCACGCACAGGAGGTCGGCGCCCACGCGCTGGCAGGTGTGGCGCGCCGGGCAGCAGCCGCGCTGCCCCGCGACGCCGGTGCAGCCCGCGTAGGGCGCGTCGGTGCCGCACCCCTGGGCGCAGGCGGGGCGCGGATCCTCGGCCACCGCCACGCAACGGTCCTCAGGGCCGAAGCAGTCGGCGTCGCTCTCGCACGTCCGGCACTGCGGGCTCACGGCCGGCTGGCACATGACCGGCAGCGCGGTCGGGTACGGGTAGAAGCCGGTCGCGCATGCTTTCGGGACGCAGGTCGGGGAGCCAGCGCGCACCTCGCACGCGACGCTGCCCGCCACCACCACGCCTGATGCGTCCCGCGGGAGGTCGAGCACGGCTTCGTCGCAGTCGTAGCCGCAGCCGCCGCAGTCGTGGACCCCGACGTAGCGTCCCGCCGCGTCGAGGAAGCCGTTGTCGATGACGCCGTCGCAGTCGTCGTCGCGGCCGTTGCAGGTCTCGGCCTTCGGGCTCGCGGCGTTGCAGACCCAGCCGACGCCGCCGTCGGAGGCCGCGCAGGCCCACGTGCCCACGCAGGAGCCGCCCGCCCCCTTGGCGCAGCGCGGGTAGGGCGGGACCGGCGGCAGGGTGGAGACGTCGAGCGCGGGGTCGTCGCCGTCGGCGAGCCCGTTGCAGTCGTTGTCGACGCCGTCGCACACCTCGGCCACGGCCTCGCGCGCGTCGCAGGGCGTCCAGCTGAGGTCGGCCTGGCACTTCTCCTGCCCGTAGCACGTCCCGTGCGTGTTCTTCTTCGTGCAGCTCCGCACCAGCCCCACGGTCGCCGCCGTGCACTCGCACGACGCCGCCCGCGGCTTGCACTGGCGGCCCCGCACCCCGCCGTCCGGCATCCCGCCGTCCGTCCCCCCTCCGCCCGTCCCCACGACGTCCACGCACTCGTACCGATCGGGGCACGCGGTGAGTGAGCAGTCCCGCCCGCACGCCTGCGCGTTGCCCACCATCAGGCACAGGTCGCCGATGGCGTTGCAGTCGGAGTCGTCCTTGCAGTACTGGCACAGCCGGTCGATCGGAGGCACGCACAGCCACAGCGCGCCCACGCCGGCATCCCCCGCCGCCCCCGGCCCCGCCGCCTTGCAGTCCCACGACAGCGGGCACGGGACGTCCGCGGCGCAGGTCACGGTGCACAGGCCCCCGTTACCCGGCCCCGGCGGCAGGCAGTGCCCCGACTCGCACTGCGCGTCCTCGGCGCACGCCATCCCGAACCCGAGCAGCGGCACCGCCGCGTCCTCCTGGAAGCGGAAGCACTTCCCATCGAGGCAGTGCATGCCCTCCGGGCAGTCCGCCTGCCCCCGGCACTCGCACGTCCCCTGCTCGAGGCAGTCGGTCAGGGTGTTGGTGTCGTTCCGGCCCCCGCACCCCGCCCCAGCCCCCGCCACGAGCACGGCCGCCAGGGCGAGCGCTGCCGTCCCAACGCCTTGCCACCGCGTGACCGCCCGGCTCGGCCCCATCGCAGCCCCGATGCTAGGGACGACGGGGCGCGGGTGTCAACCACCAGCACGCGAGTGTGGGCGGCCGTGGAGTGCGAGAATCATGAACGCTCTACCAAGTGCCAAGAGCGCTGCGCGTGCCCAACGCACGAAGTGGCCGGCGCCTGGGGAGCGGCCCGATGCGCCTGCTTGTGCAGGCATGGAGCAAGGCTTAGAGACGGCTCGCGCGGAACCCGATCTTCGCCCTGGGCGACGGCGGCGGCGTCATCAGCGCGCGGATGTTGGAGCAGCGAGCTCGTCGGCGGTGAGGGCTCACCGCGCCAGGAGCGCGGCCATCCGCATGGAGGCCAGCCACAGGCCCAGCCCCGCGCCGACCAACGCGAACGGCAGGCCCACGGCGGCGCTGGCGAAGATGCGGTGGGTGCCGCGCCACAGCTCCGCCTCGGTCTCGCCGGCATCGAGGCGACGCTTGCGCCGCACCACGAGCGCGATGCACGTCAGATTGGCAGCCAGGGGCACCAGGACGCAGCCGAGCTTGACGAGGTGCGTGACCGAGAGCGGCCACACCCGCACCGCGAGCCACGCCCCGCTCGCGACGACGCCGAGGATGAGCGGCAGCTCGACCAGGAGGTCGATCCAGTAGTGCTGCCGGATCGTGGGCGCATGCAGCTCGCGCCGGCGCAGCGGGAGAAGCTCGATCACCGCCTCGGTCGCCACCACCCCGCCCCACAGCGCCACCAACACGAGGTGGGCCATCCCGAAGACGTGCGTCGCCGGCATGCCGCCAGCATCCGGCAGCGCCCGCGGCGGGTCAAGTCAGCGCGCATGTCGCTGGTCACGGGCCATACGCCGGGCGAGTGGTCGCTGCGCAGCGCCCCGGGAAGCATGCTGGCCACTGGCGGAGCGCCCATGGGTCGCGCGCGCGCACCGTGCTACCGTCAAGGCCCATGCCCCGCATCCTCTTCCTGCACGGGCTCGAGTCGAGCCCAGGCGGCCGCAAGGCCACCTGGCTCGCGCAACGCTACGGTGCGCACGTGCCCGCGCTCACCACCTCGGACTGGGCGACCGCGCGCGCGCAGGCCGAGGCCGCCGTGCGCGAGTACGAGCCCGACCTCATCGTCGGCTCCAGCTTCGGCGGCGCGCTGCTGCTGTCGCTGCTCCAGGACGGCATCACGCGGGCCCGCGCGGTGCTCATCGCTCAGGCCGGCGTGAAGTATGGCCTGCCCCCCCCGGCTGCCCGAGGGCATCCGCGCCATCCTGCTCCACGGCACCGCCGACGACGTGGTCCCGATCGAGGGCTCCCGGGCGCTGGCGCGCGACGCGGGCCCAGGCGTGCAGCTCTGGGAGATCGCGGGCGGCGATCACCCGCTCAACGCGTGCCTCGAGGACGGGACGCTCGAGCGCGCGATCGCCGCCGCGCTCGCGCTGCCGTAGCGCCGCGCGCCGGCGGCCCGGCCGGCGCCTACCGCCGCCGGCACCGCCCCGCCACGCAGCCCATCGGGACGGCGGACGTCGCGCAGCACGTCGTGTCCGCGCTACAGGGGTAGCCCGGTTGCACGCACGTCGGGTAGTCCCCCGCGGAGAACGTGAAGAACCCGGCGAGCACCCACGGGTCATCGCCGCCGTACTGGGACACCCAGACGGGCTCCATGCCGATTCCGTGCGGGGGCACGGTAACGTCGAAGGAGCAGGTCGTCCCGCCGCCCTGATAGAGATCGCCCGAGTCGCCGACGCGCACAAGGTAGTAGAGCGCGCCTACGTAGAATGGAAAGCCCTCGATGGTGATCGTCTGCTGCTTGTCTGCCGGGCCGTAGACGGGGGAGAGCTTCAGGTACTCGGGAAGCGGCCCCTGCGCCGGCCCGGTGAAGACGCACGCCGGCACGGCCTGTTGGCAGTAGCAGCACGCGGCTGCCCCCCACTCGTTGCAGGTGTACCCCTCCCCGCAGTCGGTCACGCCCGGCGTGCACTCGGGGGCCTCGCACCCGTTCAGGAGCGGCGGTACGCACTCGCCGAACTGGTAGGTCGGGCGGTAGGTGAGGTCGTCGGGACAGGCACAGGGGTCGGAGGCTGCGTCGGCCGGCAGGCGCGCGTCCGACGAGGGCGCGTCGCGGGAGGCCGCGTCGGGGCTCGATCCGCCATCGCGCGACATGTCGTCGGACGGCCGACCCGCGGGCCCGGGCCGCCCCCCGCAGGCGACCAGGCCGAGGAGCACGAGGACAACGCTACCTACGCGACGAGCGGGCATCTCGAGTCTCCGGGTGATCCGAGCCCTGCCACCAGTGTCGTGCGACCGGCGGGTGGCAGTCAACGTCGAGCGTCCGGCAGGGAGCCGACGGGGCGCCTTGCGGCTGCTGGCGTCTGCGCTGCGGTGGCATCATCGCCAACACCGCTTGAAGACCGGGCAGGCCAACGGACACGTCGTCAGATGAGCGCAGCAATCACACGGGACGTGGTCCCGTTCGAGGGCTCCCGGGCGCTCGCCGCCGCGCTCGCTCTGCCGTAGCGCCGCGCCCAGACGTCCGGCGCGCGGCAACGCGCCAGTTGCACTTCACCAGAGGTGCGCTGGGAGCGAACTTCCACGCGGTCAGGTTGAGCGCATCGTACTCCTCGAGCGCGCTCTCCAACGAGCCCGTGATCTCGGCCAGCGTCTGCCCCAGCTTGCTGGTCGCCGTGCCGTCGCTGCGCGCCACGCAGACGAACTTGGTCTTCGTGCAGACGTCGAGCGTCTCACAGCCCGGTGACTGGGGTGCGGCGGGCTGCTTGACTTCCCCGTGGGACGGGCGGACAGTGACCGGCGTTCGACCTTGTCTGGAGGGAACATGCCGGCCATCCGCGTGGCTCGTGTCGTCGCAGCCGTCTCCGTCGTCGTCACGCTTGCGGGCGCGTGCAGCAGCACCAACCACGCCCCCAGCATCACCTCGATCGACGTGGCCCCGCAGCCGGTGACGCCGGGCGGCTCGGTCTCGGTCGCCGTCACGGCGGTCGACCCCGAGGGCGATCCGCTGACCTACGCGTGGACCGTGCCGACGGGCTGGACCGTCACCGGCGGCCGGGACACCGCGGTGCTGACGCTCGAGGCGCCCACCACGTTCGCCGAGTCGGCGGGCGTGATCGTCACCGTCACCGACAGCAAGGGGCACTCGGCCGCGAGCCAGGCGATCGTCAGCACGATCGCCGACGAGGCGCCGACCTTCGACTCGCTCACGGCCACGCCCAACCCGGTGGCGCCGGGCGGCCAGGCGCTCGTGGTGGCGGTGGCCACGAGCCCCGTGGGCAACCCGATCACCTACTCGTGGACCTCGTCCGACGCGACCTGGACGCTCGCGGGCAGCGAGGGGTCGGCCACGCTGACCGCGCCCGACACCTACGGCGCCGCCACGACCATCACGGTCGTCGCGGACGACGGCGCCTGGATGACGGCGACGGCCCGGGTGCCCGTGGCCACGCTCGCCCACACCCAGCTGGCCGTGACCTCGATCACCGCGACCCCCGCGCCGGTGCAGCCGGGTGGCGCCATGACACTGTCGGCTGCAATCGCCAACCCCGACGGCCTCGCGCTGACGTACGCCTGGAGCGTGGTCGACACCTCCTGGACCATCACCCCGAACGGCGCGCGCGCGACCCTGGTCGCGCCGGGCCTGCGGAACCAGACCACCATCGCCACGCTGACGGTGACCGACGCGGCCGGGGGCACGGCCACCGGCAGCGTCATCGTGAGCACCACCGGCGGCGCGCGGCCGACGGCGGTCATCGCGGGCACGCCGCCGCTCGCGGGCGTGGTCAACACGCGGCTGGCCCTCGACGGCTCGGGCTCGACATCGCCGGTGCCCACGACGCTGCTCTACGGCTGGACCGTCACCTCCAAGCCGGCGGGCGCCACCGCGACGTTCGTCGACTCGACCGGGATGGCGAACGCGAACATCGCGCAGCCGTTCTTCCTCGGCGACACCGCGGGCACCTACGGGATCCAACTCCAGGTCGGGGACGCGCAGGACCCGGCCAACTCCGCCTTCGCCACCACGAGCGTCGTCCTCTCGGGCGCGACCACGCTCACGATCGTGAGCGGCGACGGCCAGACCGGGCCGGTGGGCGCCGACCTGCCCCTGCCGCTCGTGGTCAAGGTGGCCACGGGGGGCGGCGCGGGCGTGCCGAACGTGGACCTGCGCTGGGACGTCACCAACGGCACCGGCTTCTTCAGCACGACCATCACGGGCGCGGACGGCCAGAGCTGGCTCTCGCTGCGCACACCGCGCCTCGCGGCCGACGGCACCGTCAAGGTGTCCCTGGTCAAGGATCCCACCGTGACCGCGACCTTCACCTTCCACGCCGTGGCGGCCCGCGCCGCGAGCATCAACGTGCGCGGCGACGTGGGCACCACGGACGGCCCGATCACGGTCACCGTGCAGGTGGTCGACCAGTTCGGCAACCCGGCCACCGACAACGTCGCCGCCAACACGTCGCGGTTCCACCTCGACGTGACCAGCGGCTCGGGGAACGCCCGGTTCCAGCCCGGCGGCGGCCCGGTGACCTCGCTCGACGCGCAGCTCGTGGGCGGCGTGTTCACGGTCCCGCTCACCGACACCATGGTCGAGGCCGCGACGATCACCATCTCCCCCACGCCCACCGCCGGGCTCACGGTGCTCCCCTTCACCGCGTGGACCATCGAGGCCTACGACAACGCGGAGCTGGGGATCGGCAACTGGACGCGGACGGGCTCCCCGACGTGGCAGGTCGCCACGGGCGCGGCCAGGGTCGAGTCGGGATGGCGGTCGTTCGGCATGGAGCTGTTCCCCTCGGAGGTCGTCTCGCCCGAGGGCAGCATGCTCCGACGCGTCGCCGCGCTCATCAATCCGCTGGCGCTCGTGAAGCTCGAGTTCCGTCACAAGGCCACGGTCCCCACGGTCGCCGCCACCGACCTCGGCTGCGCGGCCCAGCCGCTCCTGCTCGTGGGGCGCTGGAACGGCGCGAGCTTCGTGACCAAGCAGCCGGTGGGCGGCTACCCCGTGCGCACCGGCTGCGCCAACCCCGGCCTGGCGCCGAGCTACGCCACCACGGACTGGGTGGCGCAGACCTTCGACCTGACCGACGACGTGACCGGCGCGGGCAACCAGTACGCCGCCTACTACCTGCAGAACCCGCTCCCGACCCGCACGCCGGCCAGCGCCGCGTCGTGGTACGTCGATCAGATCAAGCTCACGCGGTTCGCGACCACGTCGAGCTTCGTCAGCGCCGCGGCCAACGCGAGCTTCACCCCGGGCGCGGCCGTGAAGGTGCAGTTCACGGCCGACGACTTCACGCCCGCGGTGGCCTACGGGTCCTGTCTCTCGGGCCTCCAGGGGCTGGCGGTGGGCGCGGTCATCCTCGATGCGCACAACAACGTCACCTGGGACAGCGAGATGATCTACCGCCTGACCTGGGACGGCGCGGCCGTGCTCACCGGGCTGACGACGGGCACCCTCCTGGCGACCGGGACGCATCAGGCCGATCTACAGTTCAACGGCGGCCAGGCCGCGGTCACCTTCACCGACGCCACGGTCGAGACCGTGAACTTCGGCCTGCAGAACCCGAACGCCTACCCGGGCATCGACGTCAGCGACACCGCGATCGGCACGGCCTCGACGTGGTACTGCCACCACGCCTGGGGCGCGAACGCGCCGTGGTCGGACGGCACGCCGCTCGACACGTACACCCAGGTCGAGGCCGCGCGCGCGTGCGAGGAATACCGGCGCTGGAACGGCGGGGCCGGGGGCTGCGACACCGACCCGGACTACCCGAACGCCGCTCACCTCCTGCTCTTCGGCTGGAACTACTTCTGGACGTACGGGGCCGGCGGCACCGTGGCCCAGGCGAGCGGCGCCTGCCGGCAGTGGGCCGACGCCGCGTGCACCCTGACCCTGCAATGCCCGAGCTACACCGCCGGCGCCGTGTTCAGGATCCCGTGGACCGCCAGCTGCTTCTCCGGGTGGCGCCTCTGCGGCGGCATCAACTACTGCCAGGCCGCCTACACCTTCACGCCGAACTCCTCGGCCCTCTGGCACTGACACCCGCCCCCGCCCGGGCGGCCGCCCCGCGTAGCCAGCGATCTCGACGTCGCCATCCTCCCCCGCGCCCCCGGTGCCGCGGGCGAACCGCACCCCCGACTTCTCGCCCCCCGGAATGATCTTCCGCCACGTCCGAATCGCCGCGTCACCCATGCGAGCGCCCCGACCCGCGTGGCGTGCGACGAGCGGTCGTCAGTCGCCAGCGGGCCATGGCCACGGTGGTATCATCGCCCGAGATCCGTCGACCGGAGGATCCGATGGAGTAACCGTTCACAGGGGGGCTCTGCCCGCCCCCCCTCGACGGGCAAAGCCCGTCGAGCCTCTCCCCCACCGCGCGCTCCCCGCGCGAGTTGGAGCGCAAGGCACCAAGATCACTTGTCCACCCCGTGAACGGTTACCCGATGGAGACCCGCTGGACCGCGAAGGATCGTCGCGAGCACATCGCCAGGGCGAAGGGGCGCGCCTTCGATCTCGTCATCATCGGGGGCGGCATCACCGGGGCAGGCGTCGCCCGCGAGGCGGCGCTCCGGGGCCTCTCCTTCTGCCTCGTGGACAAGAACGACTTCGCCTTCGGGACGTCGTCGCGCTCGTCGAAGCTGTGCCACGGCGGGCTGCGCTACCTGTCGCAGGGCAAGCTGGGGCTCGTCCGCGAGTCCACGACCGAGCGCAACTGGCTGCGGCACGTCCTGCCCCACCTGGTGCGGCCGCTCGGCTTCATGTATTGCACCTACGAGCGCGGGAAGGACCACGCCCTCGCGATCCGCGCCGCGCTCCACCTCTACGACGCCCTCTCCGACGGCTTCTCCGCCCACAAGACCAACCGGCGGGCCGAGTTCTTCACCCCCGCCGAGGTCGCGGAGATCGAGCCGGCGGTCACGCAGCACGACCCCGACCTCGGCTCCATGACGATGGGCGGGCTCTACTACGACACCAACGTCGATGACGGCCGGCTGACCCTGGAGACGCTCAAGGAGAGCCTGGCCCTCGGCGGCGACCGCGCGGTGGCCGTGAGCTACGCCAGGGGCGCCGGCACGCTCAAGGACGGCGGGTGCGTGACGGGGGTGCGCGCCCTGGATGCGCTGGGCAACGACGACTTCGAGGTGCGCGGCCGGGTGGTCGTGAGCTGCACCGGCATCTGGTCCGACGAGGTCATGGCCTTGACCGACCTCGGGCAGCAGAGGATCTACCCCACCAAGGGCGTGCACGTCGTCGTCCCGAACGACCGGCTCGGCAACCGCAACGCGTTCGGCATCCGCTCCTTCGACGACGGCCGCTTCTACTTCGTCCTGCGCCGCGGGCCGGTCTCGGTCATCGGCACGACCGACACCGACTACTACCAGGAGTCGCGGAACCTCGACGAGCCCTGGTGCACCAGAGAGGACTGCGACTACCTGCTGCGCTCGGTCAACCGCCTCTTCCCGCGGGCGGCCCTGACCTACCGGGGCGTCATCAGCACCTACGCCGGCGTCCGCCCCCTGATCAAGGAGCCGGGGTCGAAGCACGAGTCCGCGGTCTCGCGGGAGCACGCCATCTATGCCTCGCCCGACGGGGTGGTGGCGATCGCGGGGGGCAAGATGACGACCTACCGGAAGATGGGCGAGGATCTGCTCTTCTACCTGGTCGAGCACCACCACCTCCCGCCGTTCGCGTCGGCCCGGGACCGGCGCCGCGGTCTCTCCCTGATGCCGTTCCGCGTCGGCGTCACCTGGGACGAGTTCTCGCGCCCGGTGGCCGCGCGCGAGGACGGCCTGCGCCAGCTTGCCCGGCTTCTCCTCGAACAGGAACTCGAGCGTGTTCGTGTTGATCTTCCACAGCAGGTCGCCGGGGCCGACATGCCACAGATCGTGCTCGTGTCCCTTCAGCGCCTGCAGGAACGGCAGGGCGAGGTTCACGTTCGCGCAGTCGGTGTTGCCGAAGTGGTCGTGCGAGGCGCACGGCTCGACGCACCCCACGATCGCGTAGTCGCGGGCGTCCTCCGGGGTGGTCGGGTAGTGCCGCCGGAGCGCGTCGATGTAGATCGCGTCGTTGTTGATCTTCGGCATCGGGCAGCCGTTGATGTGGACCTCGGCGAGCCGCTGAAGGTAGCGGTCAGGGCTGCCCGCGTGGACCCGGGCCGAGGGATCCACGCACAGCGGCTGCAGCTCGCAGCAGTCGATCAGCATGTAGGTGAGGTCGTTGGTCGCGTCCCGGCCGTCCCGGTCGACGCCGCCGAACGTCAGGGTCTGATCGGTGGTGATGGTCTCGAAGGCCTTGTAGAACCGCATGATGGAGCCGCCGTCGTTGATGAAGACGACCTCGTCCATCTTGAGGATGAAGAGCGCGAGCAGCTCCTTCGCCCGCTCGGGAGTGATCCGCCCCTCCGCCAGGTCCAGCTGGTAGTAGGGGTACAGGATCTGATCGAGCCGCCCGAACGAGATCGCGTTCTCGTACGACTCGAGGCAGAGCGCGACGTGCAGGAACAGCATGCTCTGCAGGGCCTCGTGGAACGTGCGTGCCGGGTACCGGGGAACGTGGGTGCAGACCTCGGCCACCTCCTGGAGCTCGCGGCGGCGCACCGGATCGCGCTCGCTCCGGCTCAGGCGCGCGAGCTTCTCGGCGTATCTCTGTCCGAACGCCGCCAGGCGTGGGCGGCGACTCGCTTCGCCGTGAAGTTGCCGACGAGCAGCTCGCCGGGATAGATGATCGTCTCCTTGTGGCGCAGCAGGTAGGCGAGCCGCTCCGCTCGGTGGATCGGGGTCGGCTTCTCGAAGCCGCGCAGCTTCTGGTAGTAGTCGGTCTTCAGCCGGGACGACTCGAGACAGATGGCCCGTGGGCTCTCCCGGATGTCGCGCTGGATGTCCCTCACGCGCCGGGTGAAGACCGCGCGGTGGCGGGGGGCGTCGAGGTCGACGCTGTGGGCGGCGATGCCTCGCTGCCGGAAGCGGGCCGCCCCGCGCTCGAGCGCGGCGAGGCTCTGCTCCGGGGTGATGTGGAGCGCCGGCGTCTTCAGCCCCAGGCGGCGGGCCTTCTCCTCGTAGAGGCTGAAGTACCTGAGGAGCTCGATCGAGTCATGGCCGACCGAGCGCAGGAACCGGGACGTGGCCTCGATGTTGCGCTGGCTGTCCGTGAATCCCGGGACCATGACCATGCGGAACGCCAGACGCGCCTTGGCCTGCCGCAGGCCTTTGATGTTCCGGTGGATCAGGGCGGGGTCTCGTCGGGTGTACTTCTCGTGGAGCTCGTCGTCCCCGACCACCTTGAGATCGACGAGGAAGAGATCCACGTGGGGGGCGAGCGCGCCGATCCGCTCCGGCGGGGCATCGAGCGAGGTCTCGACCGCCACCTCGATCCGCTCGCGGTGCAGCCGTTCCAGCAGCGGGACGAGGCTCCGCGGATCCTGCAGGCACGGCTCGCCGCCGCTGAGGGTCACCCCGCCGCCGCTCTCGAGTTGGTACGGCCGGTCGCGCACGACGACTTCCATGATCTCGTCCACCGAGGAGCCGCGCTCCAGCGCCGTGTCGGTCGACGGGGATTGCCCCTCCGGGTTCTGACACCACAGACAGCGCAGATTGCAGCCGCGGAAGAAGAGCGTGGTGCGAACCCCGGGACCGTCGTAGACGCAGCTCCGCTGGATCTTGAACAAGCTCAGGCGGGGCCTGCTCGGCAGCAACTGCGGGAGCACGCTCAGAACCTCTCCTGGTGCAGGAACTCGGCGAGCTGCCGGCGGGGGGGACCCGGGCGGGGCGGGCGGGCGGACCGGCCGATGGGCATCAGCTCGACGAGCCGGATGTCGTCCGGCGCGCCGAGCACCGCGGCCGCGGCCGCGTGGTCGAACAGGCCGACGTGCAGCGTACCGTAGCCGAGCGCGTGGGCCGCGTGCGTCACGTTGGCGAGGAAGAGCGCGACGTCGAACAGCATCCAGTCGCCGTGGACCGTCGTCACCAGGCCCTTCTCGAACCCCGATCGGCCGGTCCGGGCACACGCCGCCAGCACGAGCGGTGCCGCCATGATCGCGCCCCGACCCGGGTTGTACGCGGGCACGGTCGCGGCGAGCTTCTCCTTCACCGCCGGATCGCGGACGAGCACGATCTCCCAGCACTGGGTGTTCGCCCACGAGGCGGCCATGCGGCCGGCCTCGAGGATCCGCGTGAGGTCCTCCTCCCCCACCGGATCGGGGAGGTACTTGCGAACGCTGCGCCGGTTCGCCATCGCCTCGAAGACGTCCATGGGCTCACCTCTCAAGGTGCCGAGGCCACCAGTTGAAGCCGATCGCGGCGATCAATACAACCGCGATCGTCGCGGTGGTATCATCGGCGAGGGGCCATGATCCTCTCCGCCATCCTCCGGCGCTGCCTGGCCCTCGGCGCCGAGGTCGACCTCGCGCCGCCCTGCCGGCCGCGGCGCGGCGCTTCATGGAGGCCGATCCCGCGGTGGCAGCCGGGATCTTCCGGGCCGGGGTCCGGCCCTATCAGATCGCGCTCATGCGCGGGCGCTGACGGCCGGCGAGACGCGCAAGCGCTCAGCGGATGCTGATCGGAAGGCTCTCCGGCCAGGAGCAGGGGGCGCGGACATGAGAGGCTGGAAGGAAGACGAGTTCAAGAACAAGGAGCTGCTGGCTCCCTGCGGGCTGTACTGCGGCGCCTGCGGGATCTACCTCGCCACCCGGGACGGGAACGAGAAGTTCAGGGCCGTGATGGGCAACCTCTACGGGACCACGCCCGAGGAGACCGCGTGCCTGGGCTGTATGCAGGACGACCCTGCGAGGTCGACTACCCGCACGCGACCTGCGACGCGACCCCGACGCCGACCAACGGCTGCGTCGCCCCGGCCGAGCCGTGCTTCATCGTCGGCACGGACCTCCTCGACCCGCAGGACTACTCGTCGGGAGTCGAGGCGATCTGCGCCGCCTGCTGCGACTGGGACGCGCACCAGAGCTCATCGGTCGAGGGCGACTGCTCCGCCATCGTGTGCCAGACGGCGGCGGACTGCCCGATCCCCATCGACCAGTGCGTGGACGGCCACTGCGTCTGAGGTCGGGGCCCGCGCCTCCCTACCGCTCGGCGATCGACGCGGCCGGCGAGGGGAGCGGCGCCTCGACCTGGGCGGCGACCACCCAGGGGCGCGCCTTGTCGTAGTGGAAGCGGCACAGGGCGGGGGCGAGCAGCGTGCAGAGCGCGGCGAGCGCGAAGCCCGCCACCACGTCGACGGCGTAGTGGTAGCGCAGGTAGATCGTCGAGGCCCACAGGCTCACGATCAAGGGCGTGCAGATGGCGAGGAGCACACCGCCCCAGCGCCACCGCGCCCGGAAGCGCACCAGGTACACGAGCGCGATCGCGGTGATGGCGGTGTGGAGGCTGGGGAAGCAGTCGCGCTGCACCTTCTGCAGCGCCGACCAGGCGACGGCGGCGCGGTCGGTGAGCCAGTAGCCCTGGAGCGGGACGGCGAACTCCTGGGGGAAGGCGTAGCGCGGGCCGATGGCCGGCACGAGCGCGTAGCCGACGAGACCGAGGTAGAAGCCGAGCGAGAGGGCGACCCCCACCTCGCGGAAGAGGACGAAGTCGCCGCGCAGGTAGAGTCGCACCAGGACGATCGTCGGAAAGACGAAGAAGAGCGCGTAGCAGAAGGTCATGTACTCCGTCAGCCACGGCCGGACGTAGGGCTGCAGCCAGAGGGTCGGCTCCACCCGGAAGAGCCGCACGTCCCACGCGCGCAGGCTGTCGTCCACGGTGCTCGGGCGGATGAGGTACGTCAGGTCGTGGAAGTTGCTGTAGATGAGCAGGATGAGGAGGAGCGGCACCCAGTCCCGCACCATCTGGAGCGCCGGCCGCATCGACCGCTTCATGATCAGTGACACGAGGCACATCACGACGAAGGCGGTCCCCGACACCAGCGTCGTGCCGTGGCGCAGGGTGAGGTGCCCGCCGTAGTGCGCACGCACGGCGAGGAAGATGGCGCCGAACAGGCACAGGAACGCCAGGTCGAGCCCCAGGGAGTAGACCAGCCTGAGCAGATGGCGGTACAGGCGCATCAACACGCTCCTTGCGGCACGGCCCCGACGGGACGGTTGGCTTCCAGCCACAGAAACGGGGCGAAGGGCCGGAGCTCCCGCAGCGCTGCCTCCATCCCCGCCGCGATCGCGTCGCCGCGCGGCCCGTAGCCGCGGAGCAGGGCGCCCCGGCACGACTCGTCGGGCATGAAGGCGGTCGCATAGGCGAGATCGAACCCCTTGCGCGCGGCCGTGGCCGAGTCGGCGCAGGCGGCGAATTCCAGTCAGAGCAACCCGCGTACCACCGGCCAAGTGTCCTAGATCACGGCGGCCATGTCGGAAGGTGCGCGGGGACCTGACGAATACCTGTCAGTTCCTGCCAGCGACGCTGTCAGCCGCGAGTGAGGAGTACATCGTCCCCATGCGGCCGAAGGGCCGCCCGTCGATCGCCCTTGCAAAGCCGTTCGCGCTGGCCGACTGTTCGGGGCATGCGCGAACCCTCCCCTCCTCTCCAGGCGCGCCGGCTGGCGCTGGTGCTGCCGCTCGTTGCTGGCCTCGTCGGCTCGCTGGGTGCCCACGGACAGCCGCGGCCACTCCCGCCGCAGGCCGCCCTCGGGTCGGACCGGCCGATGGCGTCAAGGCGTCGACCACGGTCAAGTCGCGCCATGCGCCGTCCGAGCCTCGTTGCCGGTCTCACGCTCCTGTCGCTGCTGGCGACGGGCGCCGCGTCGTGCGGCGGCGGCGGGACGTCGGGCGGCACCAACCCCTTCCTCGAGGACCAGAGCAACATCGGCAAGGGGGACACCGGCTACGTCAACCCCGACGGCATCGAGATCGAGGTCGACCTCGAGTCGAACGTGACCGCGCCGGGCAACCGGATCACCCACGCCCCGGCCGACACCGGCCAGTACGCCATGACCTACCTCCGCAAGAGCGGGAGCATGTACCTCGAGTCGTGGGCCGAGATCGCCACGTCGGAGCAGCACGTGGAGTGGCTCGTGGACGGCACCTGGATCACCGCGGCGCAGGCCAGGGCGGTCTCCACCACGAAGCTCACGCGCTTCCGGCTGCGGGGCCTGAACGCCGTCCTCCTCAAGCAGCACGTCGACGGCGTGGCCGAGGGGACGGTCTTCCAGGCCAAGGTGCCGGTGAAGCCCTACTCGGCCTTCACCGACCTGGGGCCCGCGTGCGCCGACGTCGACCCCCACTACCCGCTCGACCAGACCTACTACTGGGACGCCTGGAACCCGGACAAGGCGGGGTGCCCCGCCGCCATGGTCAACGAGGCGACCATCACGGTGCGCCAGCTCCTGCCGCCGTCGCGCGAGACCTACCCGGAGTACGACCTGCTCGTGGCCGACGGCAAGGTGACCGTGGTCATGCTCTTCGGCCAGATGGACGACGGCGCCACCATATCGAGCCGTGACGGCGGCATGTGGACCAACCGCCAGATGGCCCTCTACCTGAAGGAGGCCGGCTTCAAGGAGATCAAGCCCGCGCCCATCGGGCGCCGCTTCCAGAAGACCGCCGGCGGCATCGTCTGGGAGATCGACCTCTACGCCCCCACCGACTTCGCGGGCCTCGAGGACGAGGCGCACTTCGCGAACTTCCAGAAGGCGCTCAGCGAGCACGAGATCGTCTCCTACGACGGCCACAGCGTGCTCGGCGCCAGCGACTTCTGGTCGCGGCCGCGCTACCCGGGCTTCTACCAGATCTACCTCTACGGCGGCTGCCTCGGCTACGAGTACTACCTGCGCCCGATCCTCGACGGCAAGGGGGGCTGGGAGAAGCTCGACATCATGTCGAGCGTGGTCGAGGTGTCGGCCACCTCGCTGGAGTTCGCGGCCCCGGTCATCGCCAAGTTGATGTGGGCCGCGGAGCACGGCTGGAAGGCCTCCTGGGCCGACATCCTCGCCGGCGTGCGGCGCAAGGTGGGGGACTCGACCTTCGGCGCGTCGGGCGTGCAGGGGAACTGCTTCTCGCCCACGGGCTCGATCTGCCAGGCGACGGTGTCCCAGGACTTCACGCGCGACGTGCTGCAGACCGACCTCAACCTCGACCTCTCGGCCCTCACCGGGACCGCCGCCATCACGCTGGGCGCGTCCTCCTCGACCGCCGCGTCCTTCAACGTCGGCGACCTGACCATCACCGGCGTGCGGGACGCGGCCGGGCCCTTGACCTACACGGTGGGCGCCGGGCAGCTCGACGTCTCCACGCGGCCCAGCGCGGCCAACACCACCCTGACGATCGGCTACAGCTTCACGCGGCACACCTCCATGAAGGGGTACAACCAGAAGGGGCTCACCATGCTGTGGCCCTCCCTCTGCGGGTACCTCTACCCCTGCAAGCCCAACCCCGACGACGGCACGCGCTTCACGCTCGCGCTCACCGGCGTGCCCGCGGACCGCGTGGCGGTCTACCCCGCCGCCATCGCCGCCGACGCGCCCTCGTACATGATCGCCTTCGCCGTCGGCGACTACCAGAAGCTCGACCTCGGCACCACCACGGCCGGTACCAAGGTGTCGGCCTGGTACTACACCGGGGAGAAGGCGGCCGCCGTCAGCGGCACCGCCCACCTCGTCCAGGCCTTCGATTGGCTCGAGAAGACCTACGGCCCCTACCCGTTCGGCACGGAGGTCGGCTCGGTCTCGGCCGACTGGGGCGGCGGCGACTACGGCGGCATGGAGCACCACCCGTTCTGGCACATCGGCCGCACCTCCATGAGCGACGAGGAGACGCACATCCACGAGGCGGGGCACGGCTGGTTCGGCAACGGCGTGCGCATCCGCTGCTGGGAGGACTTCGTGCTCTCCGAAGGGGCCACGAGCTACATCACGGCCCGCGCCGTGGAGGCGACGAAAGGGCAGGCCGCGGGCAACGCGCTGTGGGCGAGCTACCGCGAGCGCCTCGACGCGGCGGTGGCCTCCGGCAACACCCTGGCGTGGCCCACCTCGTGCAACGCCATCGACATCGTCAACGACCCGCTCTGGTCCGACATCCCATACATGAAGGGGGCCTTCTTCCTCCTCGCGGTGGAGAACGAGATCGGCCGCACGGCGCTCGACCGTGCGCTCCGGATCTTCTTCCGCGACCACGTGGGGCTGGCGGTGGGCGTGGCGGATCTGCTCGACGTGATCAAGGTCGAGACGGGCTACGACGCCGCGCGCGTGGCCAACGCCTGGCTGCGCACCCTGAACGTCCCCCCGATCTGACCACCGGCGCCAGCCGGCGCTATTCACGGCCCCGCCGTGCGGATATAGTCGGCCCGAAGGGGCACCACCCTTGTCCGAGACCTCACCGTCCGTCGCCCACGACGCCGCGGCACTCCCGGGGGCCGCGCCCGCGCGCCTCGGCCGCTACGAGGTCCTCCGCCGCATGGCGGTGGGCGGCATGGCCGAGATCTACCTCACGCGCGCCAGCGGACCCGAGGGGATCGAGAAGGTGGTGGTGGTCAAGCGGATCCACCCGCGCCTCGCGTCCAGCCGCGAGGTGGTCGCGATGTTCCTCGACGAGGCGCGCATCGCGGCGACCCTGCGCCACTCCAACATAGTGCAGGTCTACGACATCGGCGAGGCGGAGGGCGAGTACTTCTTCGCCATGGAGCTGCTCCACGGCGAGGACGCCGGGGCGCTCATGCAGGCCCTCGGCCAGCGGGAGCGGCGGCTGCCCCTGGAGCACGCCGTGGGCATCGTGGCCAACGTCTGCGCCGGGCTCCACTACGCTCACGAGAAGGTCGGACGCGATGGCGCACCCCTCGGCATCGTTCATCGCGACGTGTCCCCCTCCAACGTGTTCGTCACCATGGACGGCGAGGTGAAGCTCCTCGACTTCGGTGTGGCCAAGGCGGCGCACCGCCTGTCGGTGACTACGGGAGGCCTGCCGAAGGGGAAACTGGCCTACATGACGCCCGAGCAGATCACGGGCTCCCCGCTCGACCGACGCAGCGACATCTTCTCGCTCGCGGTGCTGCTGTGGGAGCTGACGACGAGCCGCCGCCTGCTGCGCGGCAAGGGCGACTACGAGGTCATGAAGGCGATCACCGACGAGGACGCGCCGCCGCCGTCGGTGTTCCAGGACGACTATCCGTCAGACCTCGAGCGCATCGTCATGAAGGGGCTGGCCCGCGACCGCGCGCAGCGATTCCGGACCGCCCAGGAGCTGCAGCTGGCGCTCGAGGAGTTCGGTCGCGAACACAAGCGCGCGGTCTCTCCGGTCGCGCTCGCGTCGCTGATGAAGGAGCTGTTCGGCGTGCGGCGCACGGCGTTCCTCGAGACGGCGCCGTCCCGCCTGCCCGCGGCTGGCGGCGCGGACGCGCCGGTCACCCCGCCAGGGTCCGCGCCGGCGT
>JACRCY010000388.1 GCA_016218785.1 Deltaproteobacteria bacterium | reverse complement strand
GCTTGCCGGCGGCCTCGCCACGGGGGCCGCGCGGGGCCGGCGGCCGCGATGCTACCGGGTCCCTGATCGGTCGTGCCGGTCCGGGCCGCTGCGTGGACTTGCCCGGATCCCGATGTTAGTATCTCGGCCGCGACCTCGCGCACGGTCGCGCCGGTCCGAGGGATCGATGGACATCCGCTGCGAACGCTGTCAAACCGAATACGAGTTTGACGAGTCCAAGGTCACCGAGGCCGGCGTCACGGTGAAGTGCACCAACTGCGGCAACCTGTTCAAGGTCCGCCGCCGTCCGGTGACCCCGGCCCCGATCGTGGCGCAGCCGGGCGAGAAGATCTGGATGGTGCGGAGCGCGGGCGGCGAGATCCGCCGGTTCCGCGAGCTGACCACGCTGCAGGCCTGGATCGTCGAGAGCAAGGTCACCCGCGAGGACGAGATCTCGCTGACCGGAGAGACCTGGAAGCGCCTCGGCGACATCTCGGAGCTGGCCTCCTTCTTCCACGTGGTGGAGCAGGCGCGCGCCGCGAACGCCGTCGTGCAGGCCGCCGCGATGAGCCCCACGGCCCGGCTGGGCTCGGTGCCGGGCCTCGCGCCCGCGGCCGGCACCGCGCCTTTCGGCCAGGTGACGGCGACCGAGCCCGGCGCGCCCGCGACCGCGCTGACCGGCACCGGGACCGCGCGCTACGGCATGGCGGCACGCGCCGCGGCGGTCGAGGCGCTGGCGCCCACCATCATGCCGCCGGGCCCGGAGGCGCGCGCCACGCCCATGGCCATCACGGCCGTCTCCGCGGATGCGACCGCCGTGCCGCTCGACTCGCCGAGCGGGCCCGTCAGCCTGGGCAACGCCGCGATCGGTGACGAGCCCGCCTTCACGGCGGGCGCGATCGCGGGGGCCGCGGACGAGGGCAGCCCGGCGTGGGACGAGAGCGACGGCCGGGCGGCCATGCCGCCGCCGGACGACGAGCTCGGCGACGAGGTGCCGCGGCCGAAGCATGGGCGCTACCTGCTCTACGCCGCCCTGGGCGTGCTGGCGCTGGTCATCGGGGTCCTGGGCGCGCGCTACTGGACCGAGATCAAGGGGAGCTTCGCCAAGGGGACCGCCAAGGGGGCGGAGACCTACCGCAACGGGCGCGAGCTGTTCCTGCTCGACACCGACGAGAGCTTCGACCGCGCCAAGGCGCTCTTCAGCCAGGCCGACGCGGCCAACGAGCAGAGCTCGCTGGGCCTCGCGGCGCTCGCCGAGATGGAGGCGACGCGCGCCTTCTACCTGCAGGACGACGCCAGGCTCGCCGAGCGCGGCGGCCCCGCCGGGGCCAAGGCGGCGGAGGCCGCGCGGCGCAAGGCCTTGAGCCTGCTCGAGGAGGCGCAGCGCAACGCCATCGAGGCGGCGCGCCGCCCCGGCGCCACCGACGTGCCCGAGGTGCAGCGCGCGTGGGCGGCCATCCGGCTGGCCCTCGGCAACCCGGCGGCCGCGGTCGAGGCCGACCTCGCCAAGGTGCGCGCGCGGCGCGCCACCGATCCCGAGGCGCTCTTCATCGAGGGCGCGCTCCGGCTCCGCGAGGGTCAGATCGAGGACGCGCGCCGCCTGCTGGGGCAGGCCATCCAGACCAGCAGGTCGCAGGGGCAGCCCGCCCTGCTGCGGGCCCAGTACCTGCTCGCGCGCCTGGAGCTCGACGCCGGCCGCGTGGCCGAGGCGCGCGCCCTGGCGCAGGAGATCCTCAAGATCAACGACCAGCACCCCCGGGCCCGGCGGCTCCTCGAGCTGTGCGATCGCGGCGCGCCGCCCCCGCCGCCGGCGTCCCCCCGCGACGGGGGCGCCCCGGTGGTGGCGGCCGGCCCGCGTGACGCCGGGCAGCCCGCCAAGGAGAAGGAGCCGGGCAGGGAGAAGCCGGGCGAGGGCGCCGAGCCGGTGGGCGGCTCGTACGAGTCGCTGGTGGCGCGCGCCGAGCGCCTGCAGAAGTCGGGCGCCACGGGCCAGGCCCAGAAGCTGTTCGAGAAGGCGATCGAGCAGCGCCCCACCGGCACCGAGGCGCTCACGGGCCTCGCCTACTGCCACCTGGACGCCAGCCGCTACCAGGCCGCCATCTCGTCCTTCCAGCGGGCGCTGGGCATGAGCCCCCGCTACGGCGAGGCCCTGATCGGGCTGGCCGAGGCCTACAAGCAGGTGGGCGACAAGGCCCGCGCCCTCGACTACTACAAACGGTACCTCGACACCGGGGGCGGGCGGCGCCGCGAGGCGGAGCGCAACATCAAGGACCTCCAGGCGCAGCTGCCGAAGGGCCCGCCGCCGGCCGAGCCGCCGAAGCCGATCGAGGCGGTGACGCCGCCCGAGAAGCCGCCGGAGAAGGCGCCGGAGAAGGCCCCGGAGGCGGTCAAGCCACCGGAGAAGGTCCCGGAGGCGATCAAGCCGCCCGAGAAGGCGCCGGCGCCGCCGAAGGAGAAGGCGCCCGAGAAGGCGCCGCCCAAGGACAGGCCCGGCGCCACGCCGCTCCCGGAACCGCCGCCGTAGTGCCGCGGCCGGGGCCTGGCGTCACCCCCTGGGCGGCAGGCGCGCGAGCATCTCCTCGAGGGTCGCGAGGAGCAGGTCGGGGTGATGGGCCGCCAGGGCCGCCCGCGAGTGCGGGCCGGTCGCCACGGCCGCGACCCGCACGCCCGCGGCGCGCGCCGCCGCGATGTCGCGCGGCGTGTCGCCGATGACCAGGACCTCGTCCGGCGCGGGAGGGAATGGGAACCCTCATGGGGTTCCCATGTCAATGCCGGGTCCGCGCCGCGATGGCCGCGAGCGTCTCGACCACCGCCATGGTCGCGGCGGCCGCCGCGGGATCGCCGGCCGCGATGGCAGGGGACGGCACCGCCGCGTCGAGCGCGCCGGGCGGGCCGGGCTTGGCGTGGTAGCGCACCCCGCCGCCCGGCCAGACGCCGACCCACCCCTGCAGGGCCCGCAGGCGCGCCCGCACCTCGGCGTCGAAGACATCGGCCACCTCGGCGCGGCCGCGTATCTTGAAGGCGCGGTCGAAGCCCTGATCGCCCGTCTCGATGACGGGGCCGTCGGCGACGGGCCCGAGGGCGCGGCCGCCGGCCCGTGGCGTGAGGGACAGGAGGGGTGGCCCGCAGTCGGTGGGCCCCAGCGCGAAGTCGATCTCGCGCAGCAGCCCCTCGCGGCACAGGAAGCGGAGGGTCAAGGGGAGATCGCCGTGCTCGCAGCGGAGCCGCGTGATCACCCCCTCGCCGCCGTCGACCACCACCGCCTCCGGGGGCGGCCCATCCGGGGGGACGGCGGCGGCGAGCGCCTGCTTCAGCGCCGCGGCGTAGCGGCGCCAGGCGGGATCGTCGAAGCGCACCACCGGCGGCGGCGCCGGCACGGGCGCCTGCGCGGCGCCGTCCCGCGGCTCGATCGTGGCCAGCGCGAAGGCCATGCTGCCCACCGCCAGGAGGAGCAGGTGGAGGGGGTGCTGCGGCTGGTAGCCGGCCAGCACGAAGAGCGCGACGCCGACGCCGCGGCTGCGCGCCGTGCCCCCGGCGGCGACCAGCGACAGGACGGTCAGCGTCAGCGCGAAGACCGCCGCGAGGTAGACGGAGCGGAGCCCGAGCTGGAGCGGCAGCTCGATCCCGAGGCCGAAGACGGCGGCGCGCACCGACAGGTCGAAGCGCCGCGCGGAGACCAGGGCGGCGCCCACGGCCACCGCCACCGCCAGCAGCAGCGGGCCGAAGCCGCCGAGCCGACGGGCGCGCTCCAGCGGCATGAAGCAGAGGAACGACACGATGGCCGCCGCCACCACGGCGCTCTCGCCGACGCGGTGGGCGTGGGTGGGGAGCCCGGTCATGTCCCCGCCCGGCGCGAGCCACGGCACGGCGAAGGAGAGGGCAGCGTAGAGCCCGCAGAGGACGGGCACGATCAGGCACAGGGCCCCGCACTTGGCGCGCGCCTCCCCCTTCGCCACGAGCACGCCGACGACCATGATGATCGCGACCAGGGTCGCCCCGGCACGCAGGTGGAGCAGGAGCGCCTCCGATCCCCCCCGGGTGACCACGCAGGCCGCCGCGGCCGGCAGGAAGTACGTCAGGGCCACGAGGTGAAGGAGCCGCAGCGGCAGCGAGAAGAGGTCTCCACGCCAGAGCACCGCCACGCTCAGGTAGCAGAAGGTGGCGATGCCGGTGAGCGCGAGCGCGTTGAAGGCGAAGCGCCCGGCGAAGTCCAGGACGCGCGCCCCCTCGGAGAGGCGCGCCAGCGGCCCCGCGTAGAAGATGCGCACGCCCCAGCGGTTGAGCACGACCTCGAGCACCGCCAGCACCAGGAGCGCCGCCGGCAGGTCGAGGCGGGCCAGCGCCGGGCGCGTCTCCGTGCTCCCCAGCGCCGCAGCGGAGGGCGCGCCGTCGGCGTGCATGCCGTTCGCTTGTAGCGCGCCCGTCGGGGATCGTCAACCGCGGGGGGCCGGCGTTGACAGCCGGTGCCGCGGTGGCCACGATGCGCGCATGCTGCCGTCACCCCCGGCCGCGGCTGCCCCCCGACGCCTGGTCATGGCCACCCGCAACCCCAACAAGGTGCGCGAGCTGCAGCACCTCCTCGCGGATCTCGCGGTCGAGGTGCTCTCGCTGGCCGACCGGCCGGACGTCCCCGAGGTCGTCGAGGACGGCGACACCTTCGCGGCGAACGCGGTCAAGAAGGCGAGCGCCGTCGCGGCCGCGACCCGACTGCCGGCCCTGGCCGACGACTCGGGCCTGGAGGTGGAGGCCCTCCACGGCCAGCCCGGGGTCCAATCGGCGCGGTATGCCGGCGCGGGACACGACGACGCGGCCAACAACCACAAGCTCCTCGCGGCGCTCGCGGGGGTGCCGCCGACGCGCCGCACCGCGCGGTTCCGCTGCGCCATCGCGCTCGCCGATCCGACCGGGCGCCCGGGCGCCGCAGTCGAGGTGCGCGAGGGGACCTGCGAGGGCGTGATCCTCGACGCGCCCCGGGGCCAGAACGGCTTCGGCTACGATCCGCTGTTCCTCTACCCCGAGCTCGGCCGCACGTTCGCGGAGCTCACGCTCGAGGAGAAGAGCCGGCTGTCACACCGGGCCCGGGCCCTGTCTGCCATGCTGCCGGTGCTGCGGGAGTACCTCGGAGGCTGAGCTTCCGCTACTGGATCTTGAACTCGATGCGGCGGTTGGCTTCCTTGCCCTTCTTGGTCTGGTTGTCGGCCACGGGCTTGTCCGGGCCGTAGCCCACCGCAGTCAGGCGGCCGGCCTCGATCCCCTTGGAGGCGAAGTAGGCCTTCACCGACTCGGCGCGCGCCTTGGACAGCTCCATGTTCTTCTCGCGCTTGCCCTCGCTCGAGGTGTGCCCCTCGATGGTGAGCGGCAGCTTGGGGAACTCCTTGAGCACGGCCACGGCCCCGTCGAGCACCTTGAACGACTTGGGCAGGATCTTGGCCGAGCCGAGCGCGAAGGTGATGCCCTCGATCTTGCCCGTGAACTTCTTGATCGCCTCGGGCAGCGGGCAGCCATCGTTCTCCTTGGGGCCGGCCTGGGTGGGGCACTTGTCGAGGCGGTCGACGAGGCCGTCGCCGTCCGCGTCCTTGTCCGGGCAGCCGTCGTTCTCCTTGGGGCCGGGCTCCTTGGGGCACTTGTCGTCGGGGTCGAGGATGCCGTCGCCGTCGCTGTCGGCCAGCGGGCAGCCGGGCTTCTTCGGATCCGGGTTCGGGCCCGCCGGCACGTTCGGGCACTTGTCCTTGCTGTCGACGAGGCCGTCGCCGTCCGCGTCGCCCTCGGGGCAGCCCGGGCGCTTGCGGTCGGGCGTCGGGCCCGCCGGCGTGGTCGGGCACCGGTCGAGGCGGTCGACGACGCCGTCGCCGTCGGTGTCCTTGTCCGGGCACCCCTGGTTCTCGCGCGGGCCGGGCTGGTCCGGGCACCGGTCCTGGTCGTCGGGGATGCCGTCCTTGTCGCGGTCGCGCGGGCCCTCGCCGAAGGTGATGTAGGCGCTGACCAGGAACTCGAAGTCGAACACGACCTTGCTCCCGCCTGCGCTCGAGGGCGGCAGCAGCCCGCGGAGGTCGGTGCGCAGGCCCCAGCCGGTGCCCATGGGGAATCGGGCGCCGACGCCGAAGTGGAAGGCCCCCAGCGTGTCGTTCGGCATGTAGGTCTCGTTGGTGGACCACCCGGTCATGCCGCCGTAGCCGGCCAGCACGAACGGCTGGACCAGGCCGTCGAGGAACCGGTACATGATCTGGGCCCGGTAGGCGAGGAGCAGCACGTCGACCTGCGCGGCCTTGGTGGTCGTCGGCAGGGCCAGCGCCTCGAGCTCGAGCGACAGGCGCCTGAAGAACTCCCAACCGAAGCGCACGCCGACCGCGACCGTCGACCGGGCGAGGTCCGAGTTCCCGCCCACGGCGGGGACCCCGAGCCTGATCTGGTCGTCGAAGACGTGGGCGCCGGTGAAGAACTCGAGCGTGAACTTGGGGCGGTACTGGGCCTGCGCGGCCGTCGAGACGAGCGTCACGGCGGCGACGGCCGCCAGGACCACGGGTAGGCGTCGAGCGACGAGCATGGGACGAGTCCTCCTCAACCAGAGCGGCGGCGCGGCGCCCCAGGTGCGGGGTCCCGCGGGTGGCAGCGCATTGTAGGACCGCCGCCCGCGAGCGTCTACCCCTTCGCTCGCCGCGCCCGGGCCCCACCGCGCTCACCGCTGGTCGGCGGCGCGCTCGGCGTCCTCGCTCGGCGTCCCTTGACACCCGACGGTCGCTCCCCATAATAGCTGCCTGTTCCGGCGTAGCTCAGTCGGTAGAGCAGGCGGCTGTTAACCGCCGGGCCGGGGGTTCGAGTCCCTCCGCCGGAGCCCTTGAAAAGCCCGAGACTCTTCGGGCTTTTCGTTTGCTTGGGCCTCGGCGCACACGCTCCCACATCACGGTCGTTTCACCGTTTTCACGGATTCTTTGCCGCACCTTTGCCGCACACCCGCCCAGCACGGGGTGCAGCTCGCTCGGAGCCGACGGCTGACGCGCTATGACGCGCCGCCTGCTCCATGCGCCCTTTTGAACGTCGCCACGGTCGAAGCGCGCTGGACACCAGCCGCTCGCCGCGCTACCCCGAGTACATGCTCATCGACTGCCACGCTCACCTCGCGGCCGAGGCATGACCCTTTACGCCGTAAAGAGGACCCACGCCCTCCTCCTCACGGGCGCACGCGGCGTCGGCAAGACCACCGTGCTCCGGCAGGTCTCCGCCGCACTGAGCGGGCGCCCCATCCGTGGGTTCCTCACCGACGAGATCCGCGAGCACGGTGTGCGGGTCGGCTTCACCATTGCGAGCTTCGACGGCACGGCCGCAACGCTCGCTCATGTGCGCTCGAGGTCGACGCATCGCGTCGGCAGGTACGGCGTGGATGTCGCCGCGCTCGACGACATCGTCGGGAGCGCGCTCGCGCGTGACCCCGCACCCGACGTCCATGTCGTCGACGAGATCGGCAAGATGGAATGCCTGTCGACGTCGTTCATCGACGCCGTGAGCGTCATCTTGGAGAGCTCAGCGTGCCTCGTCGCCACCGTCGCCCTTCACGGCGGCGGGTTCATCGCCAGCCTGAAGCGCCGGCCCGACGTCGAGGTGTGGGAGCTGACCCACGCGAACAGGGACGCGATGCCGGGCCGGGTCGTGGACTGGATCAAGGCGAGGCTGACGCCGTGAAGACGCATCACACGGCCGTCGTCATCATCCCACCAGGCGAGATCTGGGGACCCATCCAGGCCATCCGCCAGCGTCACGATCAGCAGTTCCATCGGTGGATGCCGCACATCACGCCACTCTACCCCTTCCGGCCGCGGTAGGACTTCGACGCCGTCACCACCGGGCTCGCCCAGGCCTGCCGCGACCTCGAGCCGTTCACGATCACGCTCGAGGCGCTCGATCAGTTCGCCCACGGGCGCGACCGGTTCACGCTCTGGCTGGCCCCACGTCCGGCCGAGCCACTTGTGCGACTTCAGGGCGGACTGCAGACGGCAGTTCCAGACTGCGACGACACGAGCCGCTTCGAGCGAGGCTTCACGCCCCACCTCAGTCTCTGCCAGGTTCGTGGCAGAGGCGAGCTGGGGGAGCTGCTCCGGGGACTGCGGGCAGACTGGCGGCCTCTCGACTGGAGCGTCGTGGAGGTCGCGATCATCCGGCGGGACGGCGACGCGCCCTTTGTCGTGGATCGGACAGTTGCTCTGGGCGGTGGAATGCGGCCAGCGTAGGGGCAGGCAGCGAGCATCCCTACGTCGTCATCCCGGTGCTCACGCACCATTGCGTCATGCTGCAGCGCAACCTCCTCTACACCGGCATCACGCGGGGCCGGCGGCTGGTCGTGCTCGTCAGCAGCCGCCGCGCGGTCGCCATCGCGGTCAGGAACGACCGCGTGGCGGCGCGGTACACCGGCCTCGCGGAGAGACTGCGCAACCGCGGGGTGAAGCGCAGCGGCAGGGCGCCGGACCCTTCTCGTTGCCTGTCTCGCCCGGCTTACGGCGTCACGCCTCCCTGCGGCCGGCCGCGGGCGCCGCGCAGCGGCCGGCGAACGCGGTCAGGGCGGCCGCCGCCTCCTCCGCCCGCCGCTGCAAGACCAGGTGCGGCGCGTCGAGGACGAGCACCTCGGAGTCCGGGCGAACCACCTTCACCTGCTCCGCCGCCCAACGGCCGACCAGCCGGTCATGGAAGCCGCCGAGGTACAGCACGGGCATGCGGGTCCCAGCGAGGTTCGCGCGGACATCGGCCGCGAGCACGGCGCGTAGGCGACGGGCCAGCACCTCGGCATCGACGCGACGGATGGCTGCCCGCGCTGCCTCGACGAGTGCGTCAGGCGCGTCCATGCCCAGGAGCAGCATCCGCAGCAACGCCGCGGGTGGGGTGACCCGGAACAGGAGGTCGCGAGCCAGGGTACTGAAGAGGAATGCCCGGGCCGGCGGATACCGCAGGAACGAAGCCACCAGCACCAGCCCCGCCAGACCCACCGGCTGGCGGGCGGCCAGCCGCACGGCGACCAGGCCCGAGAACGACTCGCCCAGGAGCACCACGGGCTCGCGCACGGGTGTGGCCTGACGGCAGCGTGGGCAGTAGAGCTCGGTAGCCGCGAGCGAGCGGAACTGCCGTGGCGCCTCCGCCGCCGGGTGCGCCGGCCGCGCCGGCGCGAAGGCGGGGCCAGGCATGCGCGTGCGGAAGCGACTCATGGCCTTGATATTGTATGACCGTCAGGCGCAGCGCCAAGGGGTCGATTCACGCAGCTCAGGCAGCAAAGGGAAGGCCATTGCGCGGCCGATGTCGACTTGTCTTCCAGCGGTCGGGCGCGTAGGGTCAAGGCGCGGCTGTTCCCCGCGGTCGAGGTGGCCGGTCCGGGCCGGCCAGAAAGGGTGGCAGCGATGGGCCGCTTCAAGAACAAGGCGCAGCCGGCCGAGTTCAAGTCACCGGAGCCGGCTCCGGCGGTGGCTCCGGTGCCGCCGCCATCCGCCGGCTACGGGATCCAACAGGCAATCGAGCTCATGCGCAGCCTCCCGGCGGATCTGCAGACGACCGACTTCGTGGTGCAGGTCGTCAAGCGGACCCTGGAGTCGGCGCGCATCGATGTCGGCGCCGTCATCGCCGACGCGACTCGCAAGGAGGAGCGAATCGTGCTTTGGCTCCGGCTCCTCCAGGAGGAGATTGCCACGCGCCAACGGGAGATCGAGGCGCGTACCTCCGAGATCGGGCGACTCCAAACCGAACTCGAAGAGATCTCGCGCGTGAAGGAGCGCCTCGGCGCGTAGCCGTCATCGGGGCTGGCATCCGCGGGTCCAGGTCTGGCGCGGCCGCTCCGGATCAATCTGGACCGGCCGAGACGGGGCATCGTCGTGGACCACAACAGGCCGGCGTATACTCGCCCCCGCCCATGCCGCTCGACCGTCGCCGCCTCTGGGTCGCCTGGGTGCTGCTCGCTGCGTCAGCGGCACTCAACGTCGCGCTCGGCACGAAGCTCGCGGCGCGCCGGGCGAAGCCCACGCCCGCACCAGCAATGGCGCCGGTGATGCGGAGTGGCCACGCAGAGGCCATGGCCGGCGGGCCGCGGCGCGGCGGCCTGCTGTTGGACCTGAACCGGCCGCTGGCCCTCGGTGGCGAGCGGCCGGCCAGCGACCCGCATGTCGACGCCGGCGCAGGCGATGATGCGACGTGTGTGCTGCCACAGCTCTGCGTCCGTGGCTTCAGCATCGAGGCGGCCCTTGCGACGCAACACGAACGCGATGCAAGCCAAGTTGGCGGCCAGGGGCACCATTACACAGCCGATCTTGACGAAGTGCGTGACCGAGAGTGGCCACAAGCGCACCGCCAGCCACGTTCCGCTCGCCGCGACGCCGATGATGAGCGGCAACTCGACCAGGAGATCGATCCAGTAGTGCAGGCGGATCGTGGACGTATGCAGCTCATGGTGGCGAACCGCGTAGAGCTCGATCACCGCCTCGGTCGCTACCACCCCGCCCCACAGCGCCAGCAGGACGAGGTGGGCCATGCCGAGGAGGTGGGTCGCAGGCATGCCGCCAGCATCCGGCACCGTCAGCTGGGGGTCAAGTCACCGGGCCACCGCGCAGTGGCCATCGCGGTCAAGAACGACAGGGTGGCGGCGCGGTTCACGGGGCTGGCGGAGAGGCTACAGGACTGACGGCCCGGCCGCGCCGGGGAGGCCGCCGAAGTTTGACGGTTCCGGGAGCATGCTTCACCCCACACGCTGGGTCGCGTGTGGGCAGAAACGACTGCCTATCTACAAGGACGTGCGGAACATGCAGACCGCGGAGCATCACGGTTCGGCTTCCTTTCCTCACGACGCTCGCGATGAGCGGCACCACCGGGGCCGCCTTCAGGCGGCGCGGCTTTGGGGCCGCTTTGAGCGGCTATCAAACGAAGCCCCCGGCTCTGGCGGGGGGCAGGCTACCCATCTCGCGGGTTAGGATAGCACTGAAGAGCGCCCGCGGTCGCGACGGAAGGCCCGGGCGCCGCCTCGCGTCTCCCGGTTGCCCGCGCTGTCGGCCGAGTGAGACAATGGCACTATGGCGCGGACGCGGGTGATCGGGATCGACCTCGGCACCACGTTCTCCTGCGCCGCGGTTGTCGAGCGGGGTGCGCCGCAGGTCGTCCGCTCGCGCCTCGGCTACACCACGATTCCGTCCATCGTGACCTTTGACGACCGCGGCGAACCGGTAGTCGGCCAGCTCGCTGAGCGCCGCATGATCCTGCAGCCCCAGGAGACCATCTACGGCTCGAAGCGCCTGCTCGGCCGGCGGTTCGGCCCCGAGATCGAGGAGCGCTACCAGCCGCACTTCCAGTATCAGCTCGCGCCCGACGACGACGGCTTCGTCGCGGCGCGGGTGGGCGGGCGCATCGTTTCGCTCGTGGAGGTCGCGGCGCTCATCCTGAGCGAGATGCGCAGCACCGCCGAGGCCAGCCTGGGCGAGCAGGTATCCCGCGCCGTAGTCACGGTGCCGGCCTACTTCAACGAGAACCAGCGCGCGCTGGTGCGCCAGGCGGCCCAACGCGCCAAGCTCGAGATCATCCGCATCGTCAACGAGCCCACCGCTGCCGCCCTGTGCTTCGGCCACGGCCGCGACGCGAAGCAACGGCTACTGGTCTACGACCTCGGGGGCGGCACGTTCGACGTCTCGGTCCTCGACCTCGACGGCAGCATCTACACCGTCACCGGAGTCGACGGTGATACGTTCCTCGGCGGGATCGACTTCGACCGCCGCATCGTCGACTGGCTCACAGGGCGGCTGGCGCAGCGACTGCACCGACCAGTGGCGCCCGATGCCGTGGGTCTGGCGCGCCTGCGGGTCGCAGCGCAGGAGGCCAAGCATCAGCTCAGCTCGCAGCAGAACACGGTCGTGAGCCTCGCGCGGCTCAAGCTCGGCGACGGCGCAGTACTCGATGTGACCGGGAAGCTGACGCGCGAGGAGTTCGACCGTCTCACGCAGGACCTGGTCGAGCACACGGTGGCGGTGGTCACCCGCTGCCTCAACAAGCTCGGCCTGACCCCCGCCGCCATCGACGAGGTCCTGCTGGTCGGCGGCCAGACGCGGATGCCGCTGGTGCAGCACCGGCTCAAGGAGCTCTTCGGCAAGGAGCCGAGCAGGCGCATCCACCCCGACGAGGTGGTGGCGCAGGGCGCCGCCCTCGTCGCCGACTCCCACGACCGCTTCGACGCGGCGGTGCTGCTGGACGTCGCGCCCCAGCCGATTGGCATCGCCGACCCGGATGGGCGGTTCGTGCCGGTAATCCCCGGCAACACCCCGGTGCCGCACGAGGCCACGGCGAAGGTGACGCTCCCGCCAGGCGCGGCGCAGGTCAAGCTGGCCGTGTTCCAAGGCGATGCGGCGCGGGCGGTCGCCAACGAGTACCTGGGCACGCTCGTGATCGACGAGCTTCGCGCAGCGGCCCACCCCATCGACTGCGAGCTGAAGTTCCGGCTCGATGCGGAGAACCTCCTGACGGTGCACGCCATCGTCCCCCAGGCGGGCCTTGACCGGGAGGTCCAGCTCGTCACGCGCCAGACCCCGGACCAGGTGCTGGCCGAGATGGGCCGCGAGCGGATTCGCGTGGCCATCCCGCCGACCCGCCAGGCGGCGCCGCATACCACGGCCCGGTCCGAGCCGCTCAGCGTGTCCGGCGTGGAGCCAGGCCCCAGTGCCCGTAGTGCGCCGCACACCGCAACGGGAGCGCCCGCGACCACGAGGCCCGCGCACGCCGCAGCGTTGCGTAGCGTGGGCAGCGCGCGCCTGGACGTAGTCAAGGAGAGCTGGTTCCGCCGGCTGCTGCGCCGCCTCCGGGGCGGCTGAACGACCGCGCCTGCTCGATCACACAGGGCGCAGCGCCCCGCGTCGCCGTCCTGCCGGTGTTATAGTGCTCGTCGTGCGTGACGCCGGTCACCAGGAACGCCTTGCGCGGGCGCGCCTCGCACTCGCGGGCCTCTCGGCGGTCGACGCGGCGACCGCCGTCAAGCTCGCCTCCCCCATGGTGGGCGCGAAGCTGGACGAGGGCGACGACGAGGGCGACGACGAGGGCGACGTCAAGGTCGACGTCAAGCAGGCGGGCGACGAGCTCGAGGACGACGAGTCCGATCACCTGATCAAGCAGGCGCGGCGCAAGACCAAGCGCGTCGAGGAGGAGGCCAAGTCGGACGCCGACACCCTGCGCCTCACCTACCGCGAGATCCACGAGGGCGAGCGCATGGCCGAGCGCGCCAAGAACGAGCTGGTCGAGGCCAACCTGCGCCTGGTGGTCTCCATCGCCAAGAAGTACACCAACCGCGGCCTGCAGTTCCTCGACCTGATCCAGGAGGGGAACCTCGGCCTGATGACGGCCGTCGACAAGTTCGAGTACCAGCGCGGCTACAAGTTCTCGACCTACGCCACCTGGTGGATCCGGCAGGCTATCACCCGCGGCATCGCCGATCAGGCGCGCACGATCCGCATCCCGGTGCACATATTCGAGACGATCAACAAGCTCATCCGCACCAGCCGCTACCTGGTGCAGGAACTCGGCCGCGAGCCCACCCCCGAGGAGATCGCCGAGAAGATGGAGCTGCCGCTCGACAAGGTGCGCAGTATCCATAAGGTCGCCAAAGAGCCGATCTCGTTCGAGACCCCCATCGGCGAGGAGGAGGACTCGCACCTCGGCGACCTCATCGAGGACAAGGGGGCGATCAGTCCATCTGAGGCTGCAATCGCGGTAGATCTGGAAGAGCAGATGCGGAAGGTGCTCTCCACCCTGGACCCGCGGGAGGAGAAGATAGTGCGGATGCGCTTCGGCATCGGCGAGAAGTCCGACCACACCCTTCAGGAGGTCGGCCAGGACTTCGCGGTCACACGCGAGCGCATCCGCCAGATCGAGGCCAAGGCGCTGTGCAAGCTGCGCCACCCGAGCCGCTCTCAAGGGCTCAAGAGCTTCATCAATACCTAGCCGCGCCCCGGTAGCGCCCTCCGCTGCGCCTTTCCTTCACCTAGATCGGCGAGGCGATCAGGGACCGTCGCGCGGCGCCTTCAACTGCGCCGCCAGGGCGGCCGGTGACGCCGCCGGCTTCTGCGTGGCCGCGCTCGCACGCTCACGGGCCGCCGCGGCGTTGGCTTCGTACTCGACGCGCCGCTTGCCCTCCTTCTGCTTCTCCTTGGCCGCAGCGCGGTCCCAGAGGTGCGCGGC
>JACRCY010000393.1 GCA_016218785.1 Deltaproteobacteria bacterium | reverse complement strand
GGATGTCGCCGGGACGAAGCTTCCGGTAGATGTCGATCTGCGCCGCGACGGCGAAGCCGTACTGCCGGATGAAGGGCGCCATCTGGCCGTCGGGGTCGTCGTAGCGGTCGGCCACCAGGGTGTCGCGCAGGTACGAGCCGATGATCAGCCCGTCCATGAACAGCACCTTGAGGGTGGGGATCTTCGCGGCGATCAACGCGTCGAGCTTCTCGCCGGTGAGCAGCTCGTTGCACTGCAGGAGCACCTCGCCCGTCTCGGGGTCGATCACGTCCTTGGCGGCCACGCGACCCACGGCCTCGGTGCGGTCGATCGCCAGGCGGTCCACCTTGGCGTCGCGCAGCTTCTTGACCGCGACCTTGGTGAACTTGGTGCCCTTCTTCACCAGCACGTCGTTGCCGACCTTGATGTCGGCGGTGGCGCGCTGGCCGGCGAGGATGTTGTACTCCAGGCTCTTGTACAGCCCGTCCTTGCCGTCGATGAAGATGGTCTCGACGTAGTAGTAGTAGTTCAGCAGCTGCTCGGTGGTGAAGCCTAGGGCGCTCAGCAGGACCGTGGCGTGCAGCTTGCGGCGCCGGTCGATGCGGACGTAGATGACGTCCTTCGGGTCGAACTCGAAGTCCAGCCACGAGCCGCGGTAGGGGATCACGCGTGCGGAGAAGAGCAGCTTGGCGCTGGAGTGCGTCTTGCCCTTGTCGTGGTCGAAGAACACGCCGGGCGAGCGGTGCAGCTGGGAGACGACCACCCGCTCGGTGCCGTTGATGATGAACGTGCCGGTGTCCGTCATCAGCGGGATCTCGCCGAAGTAGACCTCCTGCTGCTTGATGTCGCGCACGGCGCGCTCGCCGCCCGGCCCGGGCGACTCGTAGGTGATCAGCTCGATGGTCACCTTGATGGGCGCGGCGTAGGTCATGCCGCGCTGGCGGCACTCGTCCACGTCATACTTCGGCTTCTCCAGCTGGTACTCGCGGAAGACCAGCTCGGCGCTCTCGTCGAAGCTCTTGATCGGGAAGACCGACCGGAACACCCCCTGCAGGCCGAAGTCCTTGCGCTCCTTGGGGTCGGTGTCGGCCTGCAGGAACTTCTCGTAGGAAGCCTTCTGGATCGTGATCAGGTTGGGGATGTCGATGATCTTGGCGATGGTGCCGAAGTTCTTGCGCGCGCGGAAGTTGCTCTGAATGACCGATGCCATCGCGTCTCCTCGGCTTGTGGCGCTGCCCGGGCGGTGCCCGACCTGCGCGCTCCCGCGAACTGCGACGGCTTCCGGCGGAGTAGTATGACTCGATACGCACGGCGTCCGCGCTCCGGTGCCGTCCCGGCTGCGGGGCTCTCTCCCGCGATCCGGAACGCGCAACGCACCGCGACGACCCCCCGCTGGCCAGGGCGATCGTCAACCGGTGGTGGAGGCAACATGTCGGGTTCTCCCTGGGCAGCACCGGCCTTTCTGGTGTCGAACGAAGCTCCCCGGGGGCGGGAGGCGGGCGCGCCGTGCGCCGAGCAGGTACCGGGACGGACGCGCCGTGCCGGTTCCCCTACGGGGAGACCGGCGCGGCTGCGTATTTGCACCACTCCGCGCCAGGACGCAAGCCCCGGCCTGAGAATTGCTGGCCCGGCTGATCCCAGTCGGTTCCAGGGTCCAGGCAGGGCTCGACCGGGTCCCCGGCCCGGCCGCGCGGAGACCTTCTGGCGAAGGCGGCGAGCGGACGGGGACCCGTCGGGCGGAGTGGAGCTCGGGCCTACTGACCCTTGACGGTCACGGTGGCGCCGGCGTCCGCGAGCTTCTTGCGGATGTCCTCGGACTCGGCCTTCGGCAGGCCTTCCTTGATCATCTTGGGGGCGCCTTCGACCAGCGCCTTGGCCTCGCCGAGGCCCAGGCCGGTGATCTCGCGGACGGCCTTGATCACGTTGATCTTGTTCGGGCCGATGGCGGTGAGCTCGACGCTGAACTCGGTCGGCTCGGCCGGCTTCTCGGCGGCCGGGGCGGCGGCGGCGGGGCCGGCGACGGCGACCGGGGCGGCCTTGACGCCGAGCTTGTCCTCGAGGGCCTTCACGAGTTCGGCGGCCTCGAGCAGGGAGAGCTTGCTGATGGTGTCTACGAGCTGCTGCATTTCCATGACTGTCTCCTGAACGCTGTTCGAGCGGGTCTAGGTGGTTGCTGGGGGAGTCTGGTCCGCGGAGCCCTGGGCCTCCTCCATCTTCCGCCGGAGGGCGTCGAGGAGGTACGCGAGGTTCTGCGCGGGGGCGTTGATGATGGCGACCAGGTTCTGCGCGGGAGCCTGGATCGTGGCGAGGAGCATGGCGCGCACCTCCTGGAGGCCGGGGAGCTTGGCCATCTCGCTCACGACCCACTGGCCGTCGCGGATCTGGCCGCCGAGCAGGCCGGCCTTCACCTTGAGCTTCTCGCCGGCCACGGCGCCGAGGTCCTTCTTGACCTTGACGATGCACTTGGCGGCGGCGGCGGGATCGGCGTTGCACCAGGCCACGCCGGTCATGCCCCGGACGGACGTGGGGACGCCGGCCTTGGTGTGGTTGACCAGGTCGCCGGCGAGGGCGGCCAGGGGCGAGTCCTTCACCGCGTGGCGGATCAGGGTGTTCTTGACCACCCGGTACTCCACGCCGGCGTGCTGGAACTCGCGCCGGAGCCGGTTGACCGCCTCGACGTTCATGCCCTGGAAGTCCACGAGCACCGATGCGACGGACTTGTTGAAGCGCTCGCGCACGGCATCGATCTCGGTCTGCTTCTGGGTGCGGTTCATGGGCTACGCCTCCTCGGTCTTCTCGGCGAACACGGCCGGGTCGATGCGCACGCCCGGACCCATCGTCGACGACAGGGTGATCGACCGGAGGTAGGTGCCACGCGCCGACGCGGGCTTGGCCCGGATCAGGGCGGTGACCATCGCCTTCGCGTTCTCGCGGATCTGGTCGGGCCCGAACGAGGCCTTGCCGATGCGGGCCTGCACGACGCCGGCCTTCTCGGTGCGGTACTCGATCTTGCCGGCCTTCGCCTCGCGCACGGCGTTGGACACGTCGAAGGTGACGGTGCCCACCTTCGGGTTGGGCATCAGGCCGCGGGGGCCGAGCACGCGGCCCAGCTTGCCGACCTGGCCCATCATGTCCGGCGTGGCGATCACGCGGTCGAAGTCCAGGAAGCCATCGGTGACCTTCTGGACCAGCTCGTCGGCACCCACGACGTCGGCGCCCGCCTCGGTGGCCTCGCGGGCCTTGTCGCCCTTGGCGAACACGAGGACGCGCACCTTCTGTCCGGTGCCATGCGGCAGCACGAGGGCCCCGCGGACCATCTGGTCGGCGTGCTTGGGGTTGACGCCCAGGCGCACGGCGATCTCGATGGTCTCGTCGAAGGGCTTCTTGCGCGGCAGCTCGGCGCACTTCTTCACCAGCGCACAAGCCTCCTCGAGGTTGTAGCGCCGGGCCGGCTCGACCATCTTGTTGATGGCCTGCCGTCGCTTCGGGATCTTCGCCATCCGTTCCTCCTGCGGTCCCGCGGGGGAGCACCGCGCGCGACCTCCCACCGGTGGGCGCACGCGGCGCCGCGGTGGTGCTCGAGGGCCTTGCGGCCCCCCTTCCTAGTCCTCGATCTCGACACCCATCGAACGGGCGGTGCCGCGGACGCTCCGGATCGCGGCCTCGAGGTTCTCCGTGTTCAGGTCCTGGATCTTCTGCTTGGCGATCTCGACCACCTTGGCGGCCGGGAGCTTGCCGATCTTCTCGCGGTTGGGCTTGCCCGAGCCCTTGTCGGCCCCGAGGGCCTTCATCAGCAGCACCGAGGTGGGCGGGGTCTTGGTGATGAACGAGAAGGACTTGTCCGAGTACACCGTGATCACCACGGGGACCGTGTAGCCCTTCATGTTCGCCGTCTTGGAGTTGAACTCCTTGATGAACATGGGGATGTTCACGCCGTGCTGGCCGAGCACCGGACCGATGGGCGGACCGGGCTTCGCGTCGCCGCCGGGGCACTGGAGCTTGATCTGCCCGATGATCTTCTTCATGACGTTCCTCTATGTCGTGATCTTCTCGACCTGGGTGTAGCCCAGTTCGACGGCGGTGGGGCGGCCGAAGATGGTCACCAGCACCTTGAGCTTCTGGCGCTCGGGGCGGACCTCCTCGACCACGCCGGTGAAGTTGGCGAAGGCCCCGTCCACCACCTTGACCTGGTCGTTGATCTCGAAGTTCACCCGCGGCTTGGACTTGACCACGCCCTCGGCGATCTGCGCGGCGATGGCGGCGATCTCCTTGTCGGGCACCGGCGTCGGGTGCTGGTCGCCCAGGAAGCCGGTGACCTTCGGCGTGTCCTTCACCAGGTGCCAGGTCAGGTCGCTCATCTCCATCTGCACGAAGACGTAGCCCGGATAGAACTTGCGCGTCTCCAGGCGCTGCTTGCCCGAGCGCGAGGTCTGCACGTTCTCGGACGGCACGAGGATCTCGCCGAAGACCTTCTCCAGGCCGGCGTTCTTGATGCGCTCCTGGAGCGAGGCCTTCACCTTGTTCTCGTAGCCCGAGTAGGCCTGGACGATGTAGTACTTCAGGGCCATGGGTGGTCCTCCGCGCCGCGCGATCGCCGCTAGCTGCTCAGGTAGATGGTGTCCGTCACCCAGTTCCAGAAGCGATCCAGCGAGAAGATGATCAGGGCCGACACGATCGACGTGACGATGACCACCACCGTGGCCGTGTAGGTCTCCTGCTTGGTCGGCCAGGTGACCTCCATGAGCTCGTCCAGGGTCTCGGTCGCCAGCTTGCGGATCCTGGCGTTGCGCCAGCCCCAGACCACGGCCGCGATCCCGACCACGGCTCCGATCCCGATGGCGAGGTCGGCGTGCGCCTCGCCCCAGGCCAGGTCGACCACGCGGTTGACCAGGTAGGCCACGATCACGCCGGCGACGAAGTACCCGGTATAGAGGTACTTGGCCGTGCCGAGCTGGAGGGAGCCTCCTGCGCGTTCCTGCTGCGTGCTCAACGGTTGTTCTCCTGGACCTTCGTTGCAGGGGACGAGGGGCTCGAACCCCCGGCCTACGGATTTGGAATCCGTTGCTCTACCAGCTGAGCTAGTCCCCTGTACCTTCTATTTGCTTTCGTGGTGCACCGTGTGGGTCTTGCAAGCGGGACAGTACTTCTTCAGCTTGAGAGGTCGTGCGCCCGGCCGGCCCGTGCGTTGCGTCTTGTAGTTCCTGCTGCCGCAGACCTCGCAGGCGAGGACGACCCGGACCCGCGTCCCCATGGCTTTCCGACCTTCCTCCGCTTCCTCCCGGGACGGGCACCGACGCCCGCCCCGGCAGCCTCCTTCGCTACTCGACGATCTTGGTGACCACGCCGGCGCCGACGGTCTTGCCACCCTCGCGGATGGCGAAGCGCATCTGCTCCTCGAGCGCGACGGGGGTGATCAGCTCGACCTCCATGTCCACGTTGTCGCCCGGCATCACCATCTTGACGTCCTCGGGCAGCTTGATCGAGCCCGTCACGTCCGTGGTGCGGATGTAGAACTGCGGCCGGTAGTTGCTGAAGAACGGCGTGTGGCGCCCGCCCTCCTCCTTCTTGAGCACGTACACCCGCCCGAAGAAGTGCTTGTGCGGCGTGATCGATCCGGGCTTCGCCAGCACCTGCCCGCGCTCGATCTCGTCCTTCTCGACCCCGCGCAGCAGCACGCCCACGTTGTCGCCCGCCTCGCCGCGATCCAGCAGCTTGCGGAACATCTCCACGCCCGTCGCCACCGTCTTGCGCGTGGGGCGGAAGCCGACGATCTCGACCTCGTCGTTCACCTTCACCAGCCCGCGCTCGATGCGGCCCGTGGCCACCGTGCCGCGGCCCTTGATCGAGAACACGTCCTCGATCGCCAGCAGGAACGGCTTGTCGATCTCGCGGATCGGGTCCGGGATGAAGTCGTCCATCGTGTCGGCCAGCTTGACGATGGTCTCCTCCCACTTGGGATCGCCCTGCAGCGCCGGCAGCGAGGCGCCGCGCACCACCGGCGTGTCGTCGCCCGGGAAGTTGTACTTCGACAGCAGCTCGCGCACCTCCATCTCGACCAGGTCGATGATCTCCGGGTCGTCCACCGCGTCGCACTTGTTCAGGAACACCACCAGCCGCGGCACGCCCACCTGGCGGGCCAGCAGCACGTGCTCGCGCGTCTGCGGCATCACCGAGTCCAGCGCGCTGACCACCACGATCGCCGCGTCCATCTGCGCCGCGCCGGTGATCATGTTCTTGATGTAGTCCGCGTGCCCGGGGCAGTCGACGTGCGCGTAGTGGCGCTTCTTCGTCTCGTACTCCACGTGCGCGACGATGACGGTCACGGTCTTGCTGGCGTCGCGCTCGATGCCGCCCTTGGCGATGTCCTTGTACGAGATCGCCTTGTTCTTGCCGATCTTCATCTTGGACAGCACCGACGTGATCGCGGCCGTCAGCGTCGTCTTCCCATGGTCGATGTGACCGATGGT
>JACRCY010000392.1 GCA_016218785.1 Deltaproteobacteria bacterium | reverse complement strand
GGGCCGTCCTGCTGGATGTTGTACTTCTCGAGGCGCCGGAGCAGCTGGTAGCGGCTGATCCCGAGGAGGCGGGCCGCCTCGGCCCGCACGTTGTGGGCCCGCTGCAGGGCCTGCCGGATCATCTTCTCCTCGAGCGAGCCGAGGGTGTCGACGCCGGGGACGAAGTCGGCCGGCATGGCCTCACGCGGCCCCGACGCCGAACGGGCGGAGAGGAGCCGCTGGGGGAGGTGGCGTAGCTCGATGCGCCCCTCCTCGGCCACGATCACGGCGCGCTCGATGATATTGCGCAGCTCGCGCACGTTGCCCGGGTAGTCGTAGCCGAGCAGGCGCTCGATGACGGGCCCCCCGAGCGGCTCGAGCTGGCGGCCGAGCTTGTCCGCGAAGAACCGGGCGAAGTGGTTGGCCAGCAGCAGCACGTCGTCGCCGCGCTCGCGCAGCGGCGGGATCTGCAGCGGAAAGACCGAGATGCGCTCGTAGAGGTCGCGACGGAAGCGCCCCTGCCGTACCAGCTCCGGGAGGTCCTGGTTGGTAGCCGCCACCACGCGCGCCCGCAGCGGCTGCTCGCGGCTCGAGCCGAGGCGGTGGAAGGACCGCCCCTCGAGCACCCGCAGGAGCTTCCCCTGCAGGTCGCTCATGTCGCCGATCTCGTCGAGGAAGACGGTGCCGTCGCGCGCGTCCTCGAAGGCCCCCGCCCGCGTCTCGCCGGCGTCGGTGAACGCGCCCTTCTCGTGCCCGAAGAGGAGGCTCTCGGCCAGGGTCCCCGGCAGGGCGAGGCAGTCGATGGCCACGAAGGGGCTGCCCGCGGGGCGCGAGAGCGCGTGCAGGTGACGGGCGGCGACTTCCTTGCCGGTCCCGGTCTCGCCGGTGATGAGCACGGTCGTCTCGGGCGAGGCGGCGAGCTGCCTGACCTCCTCGAGCACGCGCACCATGGCGCCCGAGCGTCCCAGGAGCCCCTCGCGGGACTGCTCGCCGCGGGCCTCCCCGCGCAGCTCGTCGCGGCGCCGGATCTCCAGCACCCGGTCGACGATCGGCTGGAGGCTGGTCTCCTTGACCACGTAGTCCTCGGCGCCGCGCCGGATGGCCTCCACCGCGTTGGGGATCGTCTGGTACGCGGTCATCATCACCACCGCCGCGCCCGGCTGCCGCGCGCGCAAGATCGGGATGATGCGGATGCCGTCGTCGTCGGGCAGGCGGTGGTCGAGCAGGATCGCCTGGTAGCGCCCGCGCTCGGCGCGCCGCAGCGCCTCGCGGCACGTGAAGGCCAGGTCGCAGCGCACGCCGCGCCGCTCCAGCTCGCGGCCGATCGCCCGCGCGTACAGCTCCTCGTCGTCGACTACCAGGACGCTCGCGTCGCTCATGTCTCAGAGCCCCGTCTCCTGCCGGACCGGGAGCACCACCACGGCCCGGCATCCGCCCTCTGCCCGGTTGCGAAGATCCACGAAGCCCCCATGGGCCCGGATGATGCGGTGACACACCGAGAGGCCGAGGCCCGCGCCGTTCATCTTGGTGGTGACGAACGGCTGGAAGCACTCCCCGGGGGCGGCGGCGAGCCCCGGGCCGCGGTCGTCGATCGTCACCGATACCACGTCGCGCCCGGCCGTCGCGCGGCACACCACCTCGCCATCGGCGGGCGAGGCCTCGAGCGCGTTGTGCAGCAGGTTGAAGAAGACATGGCGCAGCGCCTCGCGGTCGGCCCGCACGGCGAGGTCGGGCGCGATGTCGGTGGTGACGGTCTTGCCCGACAGGCGGTACGCGTTCTCGAGCAGCGTGCGGGCGTCCTGCACCACGGTGAGCAGGTCTACCGGCGCGAACGACATCTCGCGGCGCGCCGCCAGGTAGTCGCGCAGGGTCATGTCGAGCCGCACGATCTCGCGCCCCAGCGACTCCATGATCTCGCGGTGCTCGGCCGGGCACGCCGGGTCGAGCCGCAGGCTCTCGAGCGTCGCCCCGACCGCCAGCAGCGGGTTGCGGATCTCGTGTGCCAGCTGGGCGGCCATCTCGCCCATGGTGCTCAGGCGGTCCTGCCGCCACAGCAGCCCCTCCTGGTCGGCGTCGGCACGGTCCGTCTGGAGCAGCAGCAGGAAGCCCCCGACCGCGCCGCGGTCGTCCGCCAGCAGCAGGCTCTCGATGCGAACCGGCAGCGCCGTCCCGTCCTTGCGCCGCACGAACGCCGGCTCGACGCTCGACGGCGCCGCCGCCTCGAGCAGCTGCCCGCTGAGGATGTCGACGAAGGTCGGGGGATCGGGCAACAGCTCGCTCAAGGGGCGCCCCAGCAGTTCGCCGGGCGTGTACCCGAGCAGGCCGGCCGTGGCGTCGTTGCACGAGGTGATGGTGAGCGCCGCGTCCACGGTGAGGACCGGCGCCGCCTCGCCCAGCGTGACCTGCAGCAGCTGCTCCTCGAGGCTCAAGGGGCCCGACGCGCCCGGGTGGCGCGAGGAGACGAGGCTCTGCCCCTGCCCGGTGCCGCTGTTCTCCAGGATCTCGCCGATGCGGCGCGCGTAGCGCAGGAGCACCTCGCTCTGCCGCCGCGTGAAGGGCTCGTGCCCCTGCTTCTGGAACACGAGCACCCCGTAGACCCGCCGCGGCCCCTGCGCCGGCACGCTGATGAAGGCGTGCTCTCCGGCGAGGCGATCGAGCTGCTCGACCACCGCCGCGGGGAAGGTGGGGCCGACCATCTCGGCGATGGACGACGACTGGTGGACCTCGCGATCGCGGAAGCAGCGGTAGATGAGGCTCGCGTGCGCCTGCGCCACCGGGATGGTGATCGCCTGGAAGGAGGCGCCCAGCAGCTTCTCGATGTCGCCGAGGTTCGCCTGATTGCCGGAGCCCAGGCCGAGGCGGATGCTGATCTCCTGGGTCCGCTCGTTGATGAGGATCAGGTTGGTCGAGTCGCAGCCCACGACCGTCGCCGCGCCGCGCAGGATGGCGACCAGGAACTCCTCGAGGCTGCGACCCAGGCTCACGTTCATCGTCTTGGATGGGAACCCTCACAGGGTTCCCAGGCCCTGGTCGCGATGGAACCCGCCGGGCACAACCCGTCGGGTTCCCACGCGACCGGGCGATTGTAGTCGTCTGACGGGCGGGGCCCAAGGAGATTCAACGCCGGCGGTGGCGCCGCATGCCGCGGTCGTGCGAAACCGCACACCCGGGCGCGGCCGCACGTCGCGGCCCGCCCCGGACGCCGCGCAAGGCCGCGAAACCGCACCACCACAGCGTGGCGCGGGACTTGCTGCGCGACCCGCACCATGTCGGAGACTCTCGAGAAGCTTCGCGCCGAGATCGAGACCATCAACTACGCGGTCCTGGAACTGCTCAGCCGGCGCGCCGGCCTCGTCACGCGGATCCACGACCTCAAGTCGGCCGCCGGCATGCCGGCGTTCGTGCCCGAACGTGAGCAGAGGATGCTCGAGGAGCTGGTGCGGCGCAACCGCGGGCCGTTCCCCGACCAGACCATCCGTCACCTGTTCAAGGAGATCTTCCAGGCCTCCGTGGCGCTGCAGGACGCCGAGGCCGGCCGCGTCCTCAAGACCAGCCGCGCCCGGCAGTCCGGCGACCTGCGGATCCAGATCGGCGACGCGGTCATCGGCGGGGCGCCGGTCGTCGTCGCCGGTCCGTGCTCGGTCGAGAGCGAGGAGCAGATCGAGAGCGCGGCCGCGTTCGTCGCGAGCCTCGGGCTGCGCTTCCTCCGCGGCGGTGCGTTCAAGCCGCGCTCGTCCCCCTATTCCTTCCAGGGCCTCGGGCCGCTGGGCCTGGAGCTGCTCGGCCGCGCGGCCCGGCGGCACGGCCTGTGCGCGGTGACCGAGGTCGTCGATCCGCGCCACGTCGACCTCGTGTGCCAGCACGCGCACGTGCTGCAGGTGGGCGCGCGCAACATGTACAACTACGAGCTGCTGCGCGAGGTGGGCCGCACCCGGACCCCGGTGCTGCTCAAGCGCGGCCTCTCCGCCACCGTCGACGAGCTGCTCTGGTCCGCGGAGTACGTGGTGCTCGAGGGGAACGAGCAGGTCATCCTCTGCGAGCGTGGCATCCGCACCTACGAGACGCAGACCCGCAACACGCTCGACGTCTCGGCGGTGGCGCTGCTGCGGCAGCGCACTTTCCTGCCCGTGGTCGTGGACGTCAGCCACGCCGCCGGCCGCCGCGACATCCTCGCCCCCTTAGGGCGTGCCGCGCTCGCCGCCGGGGCGCAGGGGCTGATGGTGGAGGTCCACCCCTGCCCCGCGGTGGCCCGCTCCGACGCCGAGCAGCAGCTCGACTACGCCGAGTTCGAGCGCTTCCTGGAGGAGGTCGGTCTGCGCCGGCCCGCCCATGGCGCGGACCAACCCTGGTCCGCGCCTGAGATCGAGGCGCCGCTCCGCCAGGCCAGCGCCGGCTAGCCGCTCCCGCGCGAAAGGAACCCCATGAAGCTCTCGGTCGCCTGCAACTTCGACGAGGCCCTCCTCGAAGGGCTCACGCCCTACCCCGTCTACGAGGTCTACGGGAAGCTCACCTCCGACTACTTCGGCGGCGGACGCCCCTCGTTCTACCTCCCCGAGGTGGACCGCAAGGCGGTGGAGCGCTACGTACGCGACACGCATGCCCACGGCATCGAGTTCAACTACCTGCTGAACGCCTCCGCCATGGGCAACCTCGAGTTCACGCGCGAGGGGCAGCGGGAGATGGAGGAGATCCTGGACTGGCTCGACGACATCGGCGTCGACTCGGTGACCGTGGCGAACGTCGCCTTCCTCCGGCTCGTCAAGCGCCGCCACCCGCGCCTCAAGGTGCGGGTCAGCTCGCACCGCTACACCGACAACGCGCGCAAGGTCCGCTTCTGGGTGGAGAACGGTGCCGACTACATCGTGGTCTCCGAGGTCAACATCCACCGCGAGTTCAAGGTGCTCGAGGCGATGCAGCGCGCCGCCGGCGGCATCGAGCTGCAGCTGATCGTCAACAACTGGTGCCGGCAAGACTGCGCCATCGCCGGCAACCACGCCGTGGGCCTGTCGGCCGCCTCGCAGAAGCAGAGCCGCGGCTTCCCGCTCGACTACTGCTCGCTCGTGTGCAACGAGCTGCGCCTGCGCGAGCCGGTGAACTACCTGCGCGCCAACTGGATCCGCCCCGAGGACCTGCACCTCTACGAGGCCATGGGGTACCACAACTTCAAGATCGTCGAGCGCAACACGCCCACGCAGGTGCTCCTGGAGCGCGTGCACGCCTACGCGAACCGGCGCCACGACGGCAACCTCCTCGACCTGGTGCAGAACTACGCCTACCCCGAGGAGAAGATGGGCGAGAAGGGGAAGGACGCCTACTCGTACCGGCGGCTCGTGAAGTACTTCGTGAAGCCGCAGGCGGTGAACCTCCTCAAGTTCACCAAGGTCATGGACTTCGGCCGCGCGGCCTCGGTCCTCTACCCGCGCCGCGGCCCCAACCCTGGCTCCCTCGACCACCGCGCCCTCGACGGCTTCATCGACCGCTTCATGGAGCAG
>JACRCY010000386.1 GCA_016218785.1 Deltaproteobacteria bacterium | reverse complement strand
GGGGTACGCTCAAGATCGGCGAGACGGTGGCCATGTCCTACGTGGACCAGTCGCGCGATACCCTCGACCCGGAGAAGACGGTCTTCCAGGAGATCTCGGGCGGCGCCGAGATCCTGGAGCTGGGCAAGCGCAAGGTGAACGCCCGCGCCTACGTCGCCGGCTTCAACTTCAAGGGCACCGACCAGCAGAAGAAGGTCGGCATGCTGTCGGGCGGCGAGCGCAACCGCGTCCACCTCGCCAAGCTCCTGAAGAGCGGCGGCAACCTGCTGCTCCTCGACGAGCCCACCAACGACCTGGACGTCGACACCCTGCGCGCCCTCGAGGAGGCGCTGCTGGAGTTCGCCGGCTGCGTCGTGGTCATCAGCCACGACCGCTGGTTCCTCGACCGCATCGCCACCCACATCCTCGCCTTCGAGGGGGAGTCGCAGGCGGTGTGGTTCGAGGGCAACTACCGCGACTACGAGGCCGACCGGAAGAAGCGCCTCGGCGCCGAGGCCGACCAGCCGCACCGCATCAAGTACCGGAAGCTCCGTCACGACTGACGGGGTCGCCTCGTGGACCCGCGCCCCTAAGCGTCGGGCCCAGGATCCTTGGGGTCCAGGTGGACGCTGAGGCGCGTCCCGGGGAAGCGCGCCTGGATCTCGCGCTCGAGCGTCTTGACCAGCGCGTGCGACTCCGCCACGGTCATCTCCGGCGCGACCTTGATGTGGAACTCGATGAAGCGGTCGGCGCCGGCTTTGCGGGTGCGCAGCAGGTGGAGCTCGGTGACGTCGGGCTCGTAGCGCGCCACGCAGTCGCGGATCCACTGCTCCTCGGCGGGGGGCAGGCTCGCGTCGAGCAGGTCGCGCGCCGAGTCGCGCGTCAGCTCCCACGCCGCCTTGAGGATCAGCAGCGCCACCACGATGGCCGCGATCGGGTCGATGATGCTGAGGTTCCGGCCCGGCAGCAGGACCCGTCCCAGCAGGATGAGGCCCAGCGCCGCCATGACCCCGGCCGAGGTGTAGACGTCGGTGCGCAGGTGCCAGGCGTCGGCCTGCAGCGCGATGGAGTCGGTCTCCCTCCCCACCTTGAAGAGCCGCTGCGACACGAGCAGGTTGGCGATCGCCGAGACCAGCATCACCGCCACACCCCAGCCCGCGGCGTCGAGGGGCTCGGGGTGCACGAGCTTCTTCACCGCCTCGTAGATGATCCAGGCGGCGGCGAGGAAGATGAGCAGCGCCTCGATGGTGCCCGACACGTTCTCCACTTTGCCGTGGCCGAACTGGTGCTTCGCGTCGGCGGGCCGGGCGGATGCCTTCACCGCCACCAGGGCGATGACCGCCGCCACCAGGTCGACGCCGGAGTGGATGGCCTCGGACAGGACCGACACCGACCCGATGGCGAGGCCCACCACGAGCTTGAGCACGACGAGCGTCGCGTTCGACGCGACGGAGAGCGAGGCGACGGCGGCCTTGCGGCGGGCGACATCCATGGCGGGCTCGGGGGCTCGGGGGCTCAGCATGCGGGGCCCCGCCGGGGGGTGTCAAGCGCGGAGCGCGCGGCCGCGAGGTCTACGGGCCCCGGTAGAGGATGGCGCCCGCCGTACCCGCGACCCACACGTGCTCGGCGTCGCTGCCCCAGACGGCGAGGAGCGGCAGATTCGTCCCGCTCTCCACGACCGACCACGACGTCCCGTCCCAGTGGACGATGACGCCCGTGTCGCCGACGGCCCAGACGTCGTCCGGGCCGCTCCCCCACACGGCGTTCAGGCGGCCGTGCGGGCTGGCGTTCGTGAACGTGGACCACGAGGCTCCGTCCCAGTGCATCAGGAGGGCGCCGACGACCCAGACGCCGCTCGGGCCGCTCCCCCACACGCCGACCGCGGTGTGGCCGGTGACCTCAGCGCTGGTCGACCACCCCGCTCCGTCCCAGTGCAGGATGACGCCGTAGAACGTGTAGTTCACGAGGTGATTCCCGACGGCCCAGACGTCGCTCGGGCCACTCCCCCACACGCCGTGAAGGGCGAACTCGGTACCACTCGCGGTGCCGGACCAGGCCGTGCCGTCCCAGTGCACGGTGGTGCCCTTGTCCCCGACGGCCCAGACGTCGCTGGGGCCGCTCCCCCACACGGCATTGAGGGGCCAGGTCGTGCCGCTCTCGACGCTGGACCACGCATCGCCGTCCCAGTGCGCGATGGCGCCTGCGCCGCCCACGGCCCAGACGTCGTCGTCGGCGCTGCCCCACACCCCGCTGCCCGGCACCTCGGACGTGCTGCTGGACCACGTGGCCCCATCCCAATGGAGCACGCCTCTACCGCCGACGGCCCAGATGTCGCTCACGCTGCTCCCCCACAGCCCGCGGATGGTGTTCCTCACGGCCGTCGACGCGCTGGACCACGTGTTGCCGTCCCAGTGCAGGAGGCCATCGTAGCTCTCGCGTACGGCCCAGACGTCGTTCGGGCCGCTCCCCCACACGCTGCGGAGGGCGGCATACGTGCCGCTCGGGGTGCTGGACCACGCGACGCCGTCCCAGTGCAGGAACATGCCCCCCAGTTGGTCGCTGCCCACGGCCCACACGTCGTCCGCGCCGCTCCCCCAGATCGCGTTGAGCGGGGCCGCGCCGTTGTCCACCGTGGACCACGCGTTCCCGTCCCAGTGGAGGATCTCTCCCCCGCTGCTCACGGCCCACACGTCGCTCGCGCCGCTCCCCCACAGGCCGCTGAGCGCGTGGGCCGCCCCGCTCGGGACCTCGGACCACGCATTCCCGTCCCAGTGGAGGACAGTCACCTCGTTGTAGTCCCAGCCCAGAACCCAGACGTCGTTCGCCGCGTTTCCCCATACGGCCGTGAGGTCGTGCGTGGTGCCGCACGGCACGCTGGACCAGGCGTCGCCGTCCCAATGGAGGATGGTGCCCCCGCTGCCGACGGCCCACAGGTCGTCGGGGGCAGCCCCCCAGATGGCGGCGATGAACTTGGTCGAGCCGATGTCCTTCGCGGACCACGCGGTGCCGTCCCAGTGCAGCACGACGCGCTGGTCGGGGGGGTACGCGCCCAGGGCCCATACATCGTCACAGGCGCTCCCCCAGATCGAGTGGAGGTTGAGCGTCGTGCCGCTGCGCACGCTCGACCAGGCGGACCCGTCCCAGTGCACGATGGCGCCCGCATCGCCGACGGCCCAGAAGTCGTCCGCTGCGGCTCCCCAGATCCTCCGCAACATGTTCCCCTGCGGGAGCGGGTTCTGCCAGCACCACCCGTCCGCGCTGCAGCCCTGGCCGCAGCGGTGTGGCCCACCGCCGCCGCAAGTATCGGGGGCCGAGCACTCGCCGCAAGTGACGGTCCGCGGCGTGCCGCAATTGTCGGCGGCGGTCACGCTGCCGCAGGTCGCCGCCAGGCGAGCGCAGAAGGCCGTGTCACTCTCGGTGGTGCAGTTGATTCGCCCGCACACGTTCGGCGTGCCGGTGCCGCCGCAGGAGTCGGGGGCGGTGCAGGCGCCGCAGTCGGCGGTCCGCGGTGTCCCGCAGCTATCGGTAGCGGCCAGGGAGCCGCAGTTGGCGCCCAGGCGGGCGCAGAACGCCGGATCGCTCTCTGCAGCGCACGAGCCGGGCAGCCCGGACGAGCACCCCAGCACCGTCGCCGCCACGAGCGGAATCAGCGCGAGCTGGAGCCGCCGTCCCATCTCCTCTCCAGCGTCACCCCGCGGTGATGCCCTGTCAACGTGGGAACTCGGCGGGGCTGTCGGCGCGCCGCGAGGCTCGGAGCACGTTGATCCAGCCCCAGTGGCTGCGTGTGCGTGTCGAAGACTCGACGTTGACTGACGTTCGTCGGCAGCGGCGCCGCTTGAATCACATGGCGCGCTAGGGTTTGATCGGGACGGGCCCATGTCACGGCGGAAACGATACACGCGAAACCTGGGGCGGCCGTTGAGGTCGCCGCTGCCGGTCCGCACGACGGTCGAGTGGATCCGCTTCGAGCACGAGCGCGAGCCCTGCGGCGTCTTCTCGTATCTCAGCGACGCCCGCGCGGCCCTCGGACCGGAAGCTTCGCGCGAGCTGGAGACCCTGGCCGCCTGGTTCTCCGATCACCTGAACGCGCCGGACCTGCTCACGGTCGAACGGTTCTGGTTCCGCGCCGAGGCGACTGCGCACGTCGCGCAGGCGCAGAAGCTGGCGGCGCTCCTGCGCGCGGCGGGCATCCCCATCATCGAGCGGCGCACCAGACGGATTCCCGGCCGGGTGAGGTGGGAGGATCGTCACCAGGTTGCCGTCCTGACGTATCGCGACACCCCGCAGCCGCGACGCTAGGCCCCGGCGGGGCGGCGCCGCGCAATCCGGGTCGACGAGCCCATGGTCCTCCCCGCGCCTGCAGACTTGACCGCGCATGAGCGAGGAGGCAGGCTGGCACCGTCATGAGGAGACAGGGCTCCGTGTCGGCACCTCAATCTGCCGTGGCGCAGAGCCTGGCGCTGGTCACGTCCGGGGCCACGAGTCGCCCCGTTCTTCTCGTCCGCGGTCACCGGGTCATGCTCGACGCCGACCTCGCGGCCCTCTACCAGGTGGAGACGCGGGCGTTGGTGCAGGCGGTGAAGCGCAACCTCGACCGATTCCCGGCCGACTTCATGTTTCAGCTCACGGCCCCCGAGGTCCGCATCTTGAGATCACACGATGTGATCTCAAGTTCCTGGGGTGGTCGCCGCACTCGTCCGTACGCCTTCACCGAGCAGGGGGTAGCCATGCTGTCCAGCGTGTTGCGGAGCGAACGGGCCGTACGGGTGAACATCGAGGTCATGCGAACGTTCGTGCGCCTGCGTGAAGTGCTCGCGTCTCACGTCGATCTGGCGCGGAAGCTGGCGACGCTGGAGCGGAAGTACGACCGGCAGCTCAAGGTGGTGTTCTCGGCCATTCGGGCGTTGATGACGCCGGCCCCGTCACCGAAGTCGAAGATCGGATTCCGCACCGGGTAGCCAACCAGGCCGACCGCCATGGACGACACGCGGTTCGCACAGCTCGAGGCCCAGGTGACGGCCATCACGAAGCCGGCGCCGCCGCTCTTGACCTACTTCTTCCTCATCGCGCTCTCGGGGACCGTCGTGTTCCCGTTCCTGATGCTGTTCCTCTACTTCCGGTACTACACGCTCCACTACCGCTTCGACGAGGACGGGGTGTCGATGGGGTATGGCGTCCTGTTCCGGCGCGAGATGCACCTCACCTACGCGCGCATGCAGGACATCCACCTCTCGCAGAACCTCTTCGAGCGGTGGCTCGGCATCGGCTCGGTCACGGTGCAGACCGCGGGCGGCGGCGAGGGGGGCAACCTGGAGATCGTCGGGGTGCGCGAGTTCGAGGCGATCCGCGACTACCTCTCCGCGCGCATGCGCGGGGTGCGCGAGGGGCGGGGTGGGGCCCGGACCGCCGCGGGCGCGGCGGCGGCG
>JACRCY010000387.1 GCA_016218785.1 Deltaproteobacteria bacterium | reverse complement strand
CCGCTCGCGTCCGGGGTCCGGACTGCCCGGGCAAAGCCGGGCCGTGTCCGGCCGGATTCCCGGAATCCGGACAGGGCACTCGACGCAACCCCTCGACTCGACTGCCTCGGGTGCGGGCACGCCACCTGCATGGCCTCCTGCCCGGGAGGTGACCGATGCGTCTGACGGCGTGGGTGCTGGCCGCGGGGATGGCCCTCGCCCCGGGGCTCGCCTTGGTGGAGGCGGGGTGCGTGGCGGCGCGGGCGGCGGGATCGCCGCGCCTCGCCGGGCCGGCGCCGCCGGCTCCTGACGGAGCCGACGACCCCGCTGACCCGTGCGCCGATCCCGACGCGCTCGACGGCCTGGACGACCCCTGCTACGTGGACGTGCCGCCCGAGGAGGTGGCCCGCGTCATGGCGGCCGCCAGGCGGGCTCGTGCCGACGCGCAGAACGGCACGGCTCGCGAGTAGCGGGCTCATGGTCACTCGGCCGCCCACTTTCCCCTTCGCTCTGGCCCACCTCCCCGCCGCCGAGGTGCTCGACCGCCTCGTCGCCCGCGACCGCCAGCTCACCGCCGTGCTCCTCGCCCATCTCGCCGAGGTCGACGCCCGCAGGCTCTACCTCCGGGCTGCCTGCAGCTCAACCTTCGGCTACTGCGTCGAGCGCCTTCACCTCTCGGAGCCCTCCGCGTACAAACGCGTCCGCGCAAGCCGTGCCGCGCGTGCATTCCCGGTGATCTTCGAGCTCCTCGCCCGCGGCGAAATCCACCTGGCCGCGGTGACGCTGCTGGCGCCGTACCTGACGGAAGCCAACCACCGCGAGCTGCTCACGGCGGCAGTGCACAAGAGCAAGCGGGAGGTTGAGGAGTTGGTGGCGTCGCGCTTCCCCGCGGCCGACGTCCGGGATCTCGTGCGCCGGCTGCCGGCGCGGTCTGCGGCGGGACCGGGGCTCACGGCGCCGGCCGCGGCACCGGCGGCGGCGGCACCCGATCCGCCCCCCGCGGCTGTCGTCGCGGGTCCGGCAGCGGTGGCACCCGCTTTCGTTTCCGCGGCCGGTGCCCCGGGCGACCGCGCCGCCTCGACGCTGAGTCCGCCGACGCCTGACCGCCCGCCGCCCGCGCCTGTCGTCGTGCCGCTCTCCGCCGACCGGTACCGGGTGCAGTTCACGGCCACCCGCGAGGTGCGCGATCGCCTGTGCGAGGCGCAGGACCTGCTGCGCCGTGACCTGCCGGACGGGGACCTCAATACGATCATCGGCCGGGCCCTCGAACTGCTCGTGCAGGATCTGCGGCGCAGGCGCTTCGCCGCCACCCCGCGGCCGCGCACGACCGCGACCGACGCCGACGGCACGCGCCGGTCGGCCCACATCCCCAACGCGGTCAAGCGGGCGGTCGTCGCCCGGGACGGCGCCCAGTGCACCTACGTCGACGCGGAGGGCCACCGCTGTCGGGAGCGTGGTCGGCTCGAGTTCCACCACTGCGAGCCCCAGGGCCAGGGTGGCGTACACCGCGTGGAAACGATCACGCTGCGTTGCCACCTTCACCACGCGCTGGACACGGTCCGTGCGTATGGGGAGGTGCGCGTGGCCCGAGCCATCGCCGCCAGAAGGGCTCCGAAACCGCCATCTCGACTCGCCCCGGGTCCAGTGCCGGCCGGGAAGGGCGGGCCGCCGCCGTCCGGGACGCCAGCGTCGGAGGCAGAGCCGCGACGTCGACTCGCCCCGGGTCTCGTGCCGGCCGGGAGCGGGGGCCCAGGGCCGCCCGGGACTGCAGCACAACTGGTCGGGCGAGATGACCGAGAGGACCCCACCGAAGCGCTGGCAAGTGACGTGGTGACCGCTCGCAGTCCTCCCATTGCCGACTCGTAGCTCCCGCCCAGGCGCGCGTTCGGGGGAGCCACCCCTTCGCCCAGGCAGGGGTCAAGCGCTGACGACCATTCCTTGACCGATCCCAACTTGCCGCATAGGCTTTAGCAGCCCGTGGGTCAGGGGTCCGTCGAGGAATCGTGTCGTCGGCCAGGCGCCTCTACATACGTAGCTTCGGTTGCCAGATGAACGACTACGACGCCGAGCGGATCCGCGAGATCCTGCGGCGGCGCGGGTACCAGACTACCGACGACGCCGAGGAAGCCGACCTGGTCCTCCTCAACACGTGCTCGATCCGCGAGAAGGCCGAGGCCAAGGTCAGCTCGGCCGCGGCGAGCTTCCGGGGGCTGAAGGGACGCCGGCCTGACGTCGTGCTGGCGGTCGCCGGGTGCGTGGCACAGCAGGAGGGGGCGCGCCTCCTCGAGCGCCTGCCCCAGGTCGACCTCGTCTTCGGCCCCGACAACATCGGCCGGTGCGCGGACCTGGTGGAGCGCGTACGCGAGTCGCGGCGACGCGTCGCCGTCACCGACGTCATCGACGTCGAGGACTACACCTTCCTCTCGGCTGACCCGCGCCCCGAGGACGTGGGCACGACGGTGCTGGTCACCATCCAGAAGGGGTGCGACAACCACTGCGCCTACTGCGTGGTGCCGGCGGTGCGCGGCCGCGAAGTCAGCCGCCCGCTCCGTGAGGTCGTGGCCGAGGTCGAGCGTTTCGTCGCGGCCGGGGCCCGCGAGGTGACCCTGATCGGCCAGAACGTCGACTCGTACCGCGGCGCCGGCGGCGGCACCGACGACTTCGTCACGCTCCTCGTGGCCGTGGCGCGCGTGCCGGGCCTGCTCCGCCTGCGCTTCACCACCAGCCACCCGCGCGACTTCACTCCGGCGCTGGCGCGGGCCTTCCACGACCTGCCGGTGCTCCAGGGGTGGCTCCACCTGCCGGTGCAGGCTGGCTCGTCCCGCGTGCTCGCCGCCATGGGTCGCGGCTACACGCGCGAGGAGTACCTCGCGAAGGTCGACCTGGTGCGTGGACTGGTGCCGGAGATCGCGCTCACCACCGACGTCATCGTGGGCTTCCCCGGGGAGACCGCCGACGAGCACCGCGAGACGCTCTCGCTCCTCGAGGCGGTCGAGTTCGAGAGCATCTACAGCTTCGCCTATTCGGCCCGGCCGGGCACGCCGGCCGCGGCCCTGCGGGACGACGTCCCCCTCGAGGAGAAGCGGGCACGCCTGCACCAGGTGCAGGCGCTCCAGCAGCTCGTCACGGCCCGACGCCTGGCGCGCCTCGTCGGGCGCCGCACGCCAGTGCTCGTGGAGGGGGAGAGCCGCCGGGGCGAGCAGGTATGTGGCCGTACGCCCGGCAACATCGTGGTCAACTTCGCCCCCGCCGCCGGGACGGCACCAGGGTCGCTGCGGGGAAGGATCGTGCCGGTGCACGTCACCGCCGCCGGCACGCACACGCTGCGAGGAGAGCCAGCATGACAGTCGGAGCGGTCGGGACACCGTCGGACGGAACCCCCGTGGAGATGAAGGTCGCCGCGCTGACCATCGACCCCTTCACGAACATGCCGATCCTGGTGCTCAAGGATCTGAAGGGGCGCAACCCCGTCCCGATCTGGATCGGGCGCAGCGAGGCCAGCGCCATCGCTGCGGAGTTGGAGAAGGTCGAGCTGGCCCGCCCCATGACCCACGACCTGATGAAGGTCATGCTGGGGGCGGTGGGGGTGGCGGTGACCCGCGTCGAGGTCACCGACCTCCGCGAGAACACCTTCTATGCAACGATCGTCCTCTGCCGGGAAGGGAAGACCTTCGTGATCGATGCGCGCCCCTCCGACGCCATCGCGCTCGCGCTCCGCGCCAGCTGCTCGATCCGGGTGGCGCGCAAGGTGAACGAGAAGTCCCGCAGCCTCGACCTGCGGTCCCTCGACCGGGACGGGGCCGCCGGCCCGGTGGACCCCGAGACCTATCGCCACTTCCTCGAGACTCTCTCGGAAGATGCCTTCGGCAAGTGGAAGATGTGACGGCCCGCGCTTCCTGCGGGACTGGCTGCCGGCCGGCGTAGCCCTCGCGGCGACCTTCGTCGCCTCGTCGATCCCGGGGGATCGCCTCCCCCCGCTCGCGATGTGGAACGCCGACAAGCTGCTCCACGCTGTCGAGTACGCGGTCATCGGGGCCCTGCTGCTGTGGCCCCTCGTCCGCACCTCGTGGGGCTCGCGCCGGCCCGTGGTCGCGCTGCTCGCCGCCACCGCGCTCGCGTCGGCCTGGGGTGGCCTCGACGAGATCCACCAGCTCTTCACGCCCAACCGCTCCTGCGACTGGCGCGACTGGGTCGCCGACACCGGGGGTGCGCTGCTGGGCGCGCTCGTCTGGCTGGCCGTGGGGCGGGCGCGGGCGCGGCGGCGCCTCCTCGGCGCGGCGCCGCTCGACGTCCGGGGAGATGCCCGTTGATCCGGCCCTTCGGCACCGTCTGGCCGCGCCTCGCGGGGGCCGCCTTCGTCGCCGACACCGCCATGGTGATCGGCGACGTCGGCCTCGGGCTGGACTCGAGCGTCTGGTTCGGCTGCGTGGTGCGAGGCGACGTGCACCGCATCGTCGTCGGCGCGGAGACCAACCTCCAGGACCTGACGGTGGTGCACGTCACCGGTGGCCTCCATGCCACCAGCATCGGTGACCGGGTCACCGTGGGACACAGGGCGATCCTGCACGGCTGTACCGTCCACAATCGGTGCCTCATTGGCATGGGGGCGGTCGTCCTCGACGGGGCCGTCGTGGGGACGGGGGCCATCGTGGCCGCCGGCGCCCTGGTCCCGCCTGGCGGGAGCATCCCGCCGGGCACGCTGGCCGTGGGCGCCCCGGCCCGCGTCGTGAGGCCCGTGACCGCGGCGGAGGACGCATCCATCGACGAGTCGGCGGCGAAGTACGTCGAGCTGGCCCGCCGCCACGCCGCCATGACCGCGGCCTCGGGCGGCGGCTCCGACCATGAATAGCGCCGCGGCGGAGCGGGTCATACCAGATGCGCCCCGGCCGCCCCGGTGGGCGGCTCGGGGAAAGGTTGCGGCGAATCGTTGATGAAACCCCGGCCCTTGGGGTAGTATCGTGGTTCGTGAACCCGCGTTCCTCGCGGCAGGGTCGTGGAGGGGAGGGAGAGTGACGGCGGGACCGCGAAGCAGCAGGGGCGGGAAGCAAGGCTACCGCAAGCTCGCGACAGAACTCGAACGGGGCTGGCGGCCCTATCCTCACAAACGGGACGGAATGCGAAGACCTGCTCGCTGGAGTGCAGTCTCCATCCTGGTGATCGTGCTGCTCTCGGCACCAGCGCGCGCCGACAAGGTCGACGACCTGGCGCGCACGCTGGCCTCCGACCCCAGCTACAAGGTTCGGGTCCAGGCCGCCCTGGTGCTCGGCAAGCTGGGGGACAAGCGCGCCGTCCCGCACCTCATCAAGGCGCTCAAGGACTCCCACCCTACGGTCCGTGCCGTGTCGTGCGGCGCCCTCGGCAGGCTCGGCGACGCCTCGGCAGTGAACTCGCTCAAGGAGGCCGCCAAGGACGAGGAGTCGATGGTGCGGCAGGCCGCCGAGAAGGCGCTGCAGCAGCTCCAGGCGGCGCCACCGCCCGCTTCGGGCAAGTTCAAGTACTACATCAGCCTCGGCGGGGTGGCGAACAAGGCCAAGCTGGGCGGCCCCGAGGCCTCGAAATTCGTCCGCGAGGTGCTGGCGAAGGAGCTGGCGCGCACGCCCAACGTCACCATCAGCTGGGAGGGCGGCGCGCCCGATGCGGCGGCCCTCAAGAAGCGCAAGATGACCGGCTACTACCTCGACGGCAGCATCATCAGGCTCAGCACGTCGACGTCGGGGAACTCGGCCGAGATCAGCTGCGACCTGAAGATGTTCATCGCCACCTACCCGGCCAAGAGCATGATCATGTTCACGTCGGGCGGGGCAGCGGTGCAGACGGGATCCAGCGCCAAGGCGGAGGAGGCGGGCCGGCGCGACTGCCTCGAGGCGGCGGCACAGGCCGTCCATCAGAACGTGGTGACGTTCCTGAAATCCCAGGAGTAGCAGGGGCTCCAGGAGCCAGACCGGCAGGTGCTTCGGCGCAGTAGCTTCAGAAAGGGGTGTCCCGATGACCAGCGAGGCCAAGGCGGTTGCTGCCCCACAGCACAAGCGCCACCTCAAGAACTACCTGCTCGACAAGAGCTACCAGCTCCGCTACACGGCGGTCATCGTGCTCATCTCGGCGGCCCTGACCACGGGACTCGGCTTCCTCGTGGTCTCCAAGGCGCGCGAGGCGACGCGGACCATCGAGCCCGGGCTGGCCCTGCTCGACGAGGAGACCGCGGTCCGCGTGAAGGAGGACCTGCGCGCGAGCGATCGCAACATCCTGCTCGCCATCGCCGGCTTCGGGGTGGTCTTCTGCGTCGCGATGATGGGCTACGGCATCGTGATCACCCACAAGGTGGCCGGACCGCTCTTCAAGCTGTCCACGTACCTGAACCACATCCGCGACGGGAAGCTCGGCAAGGTCTACGACCTGCGCAAGGGCGACCAGCTCCACGCGTTCTTCAGCGTCTTCAAGGAGATGCACACGGCGCTGGTGAAGCGGACGCAGGACGAGGTCGCCGCCCTGGACAAGGCGATCCAGGCGGGCGAGAAGGCGTCCGGCGACGACGCCAAGGCGTGCGTGGAAGCGCTCCGCGCGTTGAGGAAGCAGAAGGAGGAATCGCTCGGCTAGCCGACTCGCCCTCCGCTCGACCGGTCACTCCTCCAGCGCCTCGCCCGCGTAGCCCCCCGCCGCGTACAGCGCCTCGGCAATCTCGGTGAGGGCCTCGTCGTCCTTGGAGCCCACGCGCCGGAAGTTGCGGCGCAAGCGGTCGCGGGCCTGCGCGGCGAACGCGCGGCACAGGCGCGTGACGGCGTCGGGGTCGCCGCCGGCCTCGCGCTCGAGCCGGCTCGAGGCGCGTGCGATGCAGGCGACGAGAGCGTAGAGGTCGATGACCACGTCGGCCACTCGCCGATGGATGTGCTGGAACTCGACGATCCGGCCGCCGTGCTTGCGCAGCACCCGGTCGACCACCTGCTCCAGCTCGATGACGTAGTCCTCGAGGATGGCGGCCTCGCGTCGCAGGTGCGGGTGGGCCCGGCTCAGGCGCTCGCCGTAGACGGTGGTGCGGAGCTTCTGCAGCACGAAGTCGGCCACTAGCCCGTAGGAGCTGACCGGGCGCCGGATGGCGGCGGGGAGCTGCGCCAGGCGCTCGCCGGGGGCAGCCATGCCGCCCAGCGAGATGAAGAGGCGCAGGATCTCGTTGGTGCCGTTGAAGATGAGGTTGATGCGCGCGTCGCGCAGGAAGCGCTCGTAGGGGTAGGCCCGCATGTAGGCCGAGCCGCCGCAGATCTGCATGGTCTCGTTGACCGCCCGCCACAGCATCTCCGACGCGAAGACCTTGCAGCAGGCTGCCTCGATGCCGAAGTCCGTGACCCCCGCGTCGACCACTCCCGCGGTGAGGTAGACCATGCTCTCGCACGCGTAGAGGTCGATGGCCATCTGGGCGAACTTCGACCGGATCATGTCGAAGTCCGCGATGGGCTTGCCGAACTGACGCCGGTTCCGGGCGTGATCGAGGGCGAGGCGAAGGGCGGTGCGCGCGCAGCCGATGCACCCCGCCGCCAGCGACAGCCGGCCGAAGCCCAGGACCTCCTGGGCGATCTTGAACCCTCCGCCCAGCTCGCCGAGCACGTTCTCGCGGGGGACCTTGACGCCGTCGAGGTAGAGCGACGTCGCCGACGAGCCGCGGATGCCGAGCTTGTCCTCCTCGCTGCCCGACTCCAGGCCGAAGGCGCGCTCGACCAGGAACGCCGTGATGCGGTCGCGGCGGCGCCCGGAGGTCTCGACCGGGGTCTTGGCGAAGACCGTGAAGAGGCGCGCCAGGCCGCCGTTGGTGATCCACTGCTTGCGGCCCGTCAGCAGGAAGTGGCTGCCGTCGGCAGAGAGCTCGGCGCGCGTGGTGATGGAGGCCGCGTCCGAGCCGGCCTCGGGCTCCGTCAGGGCGAAGGCGGCGATCCACTCGCCGGAGGCGAGGAGCGGGAGGTAGCGGCGCTTCTGCTCCTCGGTGCCATAGAGGAGGAGGCCGCGGGTGCCGACCGTCTGGTGCGCCCCGAGGGTGAGGGCCACGGAGGCGTCGATGCCCGCGAGCTCCTGCATGACGCGGCAGAACATCCGGTGGTCCAGCCCGCTGCCGCCGCACGCCTCGGGCAGGGACATGCCGAACAGGCCGAGGCGTCGCAGCCCCTGGATCAGGTCGTAGGGGATGTGCGCCGTCTCGTCGATCTGGCGGGAGTCGATCTGGCTCGCGCCGAAGCGCCGGATCGACTCGAGGAACAGCTCCAGCGAGTCGGCCGTGTCGGAGTCGGCGAGGCGCGGGTAGGGGAAGGCCAGATCCTCCGGGATGAGACCGAAGAAGAGGCTCTTCGCGAACAGCGAGGTCGGGTCAGCGCTCATCGGTGGCAATTGTAGGCGTTGGCGGCGGGGCTGTCAGCGGCCCGGCGGTGGCGTGCCCGGCGGTGGCGCCACACCAGCAGCGCGCCCGCCGCGAGGCCAGACCCGATCGCGATGGCCTGCGACGTCGAGAGCAGACCCGGGACGACGAAGCCGCGGATGGCGTCGCCGCGGAACATCTCGACGACGAAGCGCAGCACGGAGTAGCCCGCGAGGTAGGCGAGGACCAGGGTGAACGGACGCCGCCCGGGCCAGCGCTCGAGGCCGAGGAGGACGCCGAAGACGATCAGCAGGCCGCAGGCCTCGTAGAGCTGCACCGGGTGGACCGTGGCGGTGGCGGCGGCCGCGACCCCGGGATCGAGGCCGGCCCCCGGCAGGCGCACGGCGAAGGGGCCGTGGCTCTCGCTGCCGAAGCAGCACCCCGCGAGGAAGCAGCCGACGCGGCCGATGGCGTGGCCGACCGGCAGCACCAGGGCGGCCAGGTCGGCCGTGGCGTGGAGCGGGATGCGGAGGAGCAGGGCGTAGGCGGCGCACGCGGCGGCGCCCCCCGCCAGACCACCGTAGAAGACCATCCCCCTCAGGCGCAAGAGGAGCGCGGGCTCGCGCACGATGGCGCCGAGGTTGGTGAGCACGAAGAGCAGCCAGGCGCCAACCACGCCCCCGCCGAGGGCCAGGGCGCCGAGGGCGAGCACGTCGTCGCGCCGCAGGCCATGGCGGCGGGCCAGCGCCATCGCGATCAGGACCGCGGCCGCGAGGCCGAGGACGAGCAGCGCGCCGTAGCTCGGGACGCTGACGGGGCCGAGGCGGAAGAGGATCGGCCGCATGCGCGGGGCGAGGCTCCGGGTTACTGCGGAGCTGCGGGG
>JACRCY010000382.1 GCA_016218785.1 Deltaproteobacteria bacterium | reverse complement strand
GTTTGAAAGGGGGTCCTGCCCTTTCACCGATGCAACACAACGTGTGAAAGGGCAGGATCTACCAATGAAGGACGGCGGGACGTCGTCCCGGCGCAAGCTGCTCGACATCGGCGCGGCGGGACCGCTGGCGGGCCTGGCGGTCGCCATCCCGGTCCTCGTCTACGGCATCGCCACCTCGCGGGTGATCTCGCTCGCCGGCGTCGACCCGTCCACCATCCAGACCGAGGGGAACTCGCTCCTCTACTTGCTCGTCAAGTACGCCCTCAAGGGGCAGTGGCTCCCGTCGGCGGGGATCGACCTGGAGATGAACGCGACCTGCCAGGCGGGCTGGTTCGGGCTCTTCGTGACCGCCCTCAACCTCCTCCCGGTGGGGCAGCTCGACGGCGGCCACGTCGCGGCCGCCTACCTCGGCGGCGACCGCCACGAGCGCTTCTCGGCGCGCCTGCACCGGGCCCTCCCGTACGTGGGCTTCGTGGTGGCGCTCTACGTAGCCATCATGTCGCGACGCCACGGCGGCGGCTCATCGTCGGTGTGGTACGGCATCTATTCCGGTGTCTCGTGGGTCGTCTGGTTCGGCCTGCTCCACGGCCTGAAGCGCATGACCAAGGGGCGCTACCACCCGCCCGTCGACGACGAGCCGCTCGGCCCCGGCCGCCGCGCGTTCGTCCTCCTGGTCGCGGTGGTCTACCTCCTGATCTTCATGCCGTGGGTGTGGCGCATCGGCCCGGCGTACTAGACTCGCCCGGTGGCCCGTCGGCCGATCGGCCAACCGGAGGGTCGAGCCGCCGCCCAACCCCGCGCGACCCGGGCCGGCTTCCTGCGCAGGTGAGGGGACGCAGCAGCAACTGGACCCGGGGCGAGCGCAGCATCTTGCACACCGTGGTCGCGCAGGTGCCCGCGGTCGTCGCGGTGGCTTCAGGGCCCCCCGCAGCTTTGGGGTTCATGTGGCCTGCTGCGGGAGCTAGACTGGGGACATGGTGCGGTCGGCTCTGGGGCCCGTGGTCCGGCTCGCGGTAGCCCTGGCAGTTCTCGCCGCGGCCCCCGGAGCAGCCGAGGCGCAGAACGCCGCGGCCGCCACCCCGGACCCGCTCGTTGAGTACCTGCAACGGTGCGGCCCTTAGGAGCCAGGTGAGTGTCGGCTCCGCGTCGCCGACTTCGAGGGAGCGGCGGCGGCCTTCGAGGAGGTGGCGGCGAGCCAACCCGGCCTCCGGCACGCGCCCGGGCTCCTGGCGTGCGCCGCGAACCTGCGCCGGCTGCTCGGTCAGCCGGACCGCGCGCTGGCCGACGCGCAGGCGTTTCTCGAGCGCTACGGTGCCACGGAGGGCCGGCGCGGCTGGAGCGTTCGACCCGGCGCTTCGCGAAATGGCTCGAGGCCAAGACGGCGGCGTTCTCGCGGAGCCAGGCGCGGTATCGAGGCGTGACCTCGCTCAATGATGCGGATTGGACGGTTGCGGCGCTGGCGCGGATCGGACAGCTACATCTCAACCAGCTTGAGGGTCTCTGGAGCATCGACGTGGCGAAGGCGCCGAAGGCGCCCAAAGGCATCAGCCAACGCGAGTTTGAAGAAACGTTTGAGGGCGGCACCTGCTGCAATGTGTCGGAAAGTGCCTGGGAACGCGATCTGCGCGAAAAGGGCAATGAGGCATTTACCAGGTGCGCCAACCTCGCCGACACCGCTCGGCTGGAAAGTGACTGGTCAGCCCTCTGCCGCGATGAGCTGAGCGAGTACGATCCCCGGGGCTATCCCCGCTTCGTCGACATTCGACCACAGCCTGGCCATGTCACGGCGCGCATCGCGGCCGCCGGGCCGCGAATCCCTGAGATCCGCTGACAGCGAGCTGGCGAGTCAGCGTCCGGGGCCCGAGCGGTCGACCCAGTAGCCCGGCCTGCGCCTGGCGTGGGCGACGGCGACGACCTCGATGTCGTCACCCGTGAGGTAGAAGATGAGGTAGGGGAACCCGCGGAGTGACCGTCTGCGGTACGGGAATCCCGCGCGCCATGTCGGGTCCCGCGTCGCGCTCTCCTGCAGCTCCTCGAACGCCTCGTCCAGGGCCGCAACGAGGTCCACGCCCAAGCCCGGCCGCCGCGTCTCGTACCATTCGGCGGCGGCGAGGATCTCCTCCTGGGCCTCGGGCCGGACGCGAAGCCGACGGATCAACGCGCTCCCAGGCGCGCCAGGATACGGGCGCGGACCTCCGACCACTCGGGTGCGGGCGTTCCTCGCTCCTCCGCCGCCCGCGAGCGGCGTTCCAGCTCGGCCAGCCAGACGTCGTCCCACCCCGTGTCGGGCTCGCCCTCGAGGCTGGCCAGAAGCTCGGTGGCCAGCGTCACCCGATCGTCCTCGGGCAACGCCAGCGCCTGCTGCAGGATCTTCTGCGCCGCTTCGCCCATTTGTCCTGATTCTAGGCCTGTCGGTCGCTCAGTGCCAGTGGGCCGACTCTGCCGCGGAGCCACGCGCGGCCGCGCGCCGGTCGGCTATTGCGTTGGCCCGGCCGGTGCAATAGCCCCCTGCCATGATGTGCATCGCGAGTGAAAAACCGCAGGGCTTCGGGGAGTTGCCCGAACGGTTCATAGACCGCGCGATGCATTCGATAGAAGGCAAAGAGGGTGGAGCCATGAGGACCGTGTACGTCGTCGTCGTCAGCAGTGTCTTGGCCGCGTGCGGGTCGATCCCCCAGCCCGAGCGCGCGCGCGTCGTCCAGCTCGGGCCCAGCGGGGAGGCGTCCGAGAACGATCTCCGGGAGGGCGTCCGCCTCCTGTTCGACCGGCCCGTGGTGGCGGCCGAGGAGGTCGGCCGCGACCTGCCGCAGGCGCCGGTGCGCTTCGCGCCCGCGGTCGAGGGACGCGCCCGCTGGATCGACCGCCAGACGCTGGTCTTCACGCCGACCGGCACCCTCAAGCGCGAGACGCGCTACCGGGTGACGCTCGGCGCTCCGCTGGGGCCGGTCGATGGCGGCGCCGCCAAGGTGACGGTCTGGAGCGGCGAGTTCGTGTTCGAGCGGCTCGAGGCGCGTCGGGTCGCGTTCGCCGCGCCGCGCGAGTCGTTCCAGCCGCCCGAGCCGGTCCTGTCGATCCTCTTCAACCACCAGGTGGCGCCGGCGGCGGTCGCGAAGCAGTGCCTGTTCGACGGCCCGGCGGGCGCGGTGCCCGCGCGCCTGGCGGCCGAGGGGCACGACGGTGCCGCGGCCACGGCCACGGTGCGCCTGCGGCCGACGAAGCCACTGCCGGCGGGGAGCGCGCACCACTTCCGCTGCTCGGCCGGGTTGAAGGGGCTCGAGGGGGCCGAGGGGCTGGCGCGCGACGTGGACGCGCCCTTCAGGACCTACGGGTCGCTCGCGGTGGAGTCGATGTCGCCCGCCGGGAAC
>JACRCY010000391.1 GCA_016218785.1 Deltaproteobacteria bacterium | reverse complement strand
CGGGGACGGTGCTCACGAGCCAGCAGTTCCCGTCGGGAGCGATGGTGCTCTCGAGGCTCGCGCCCGGGCTGCAGGTGAGCCCCCACTCGGGGCCCGGCAGGCTGCACCCGTCGAGGCTGGCCGTGGCGGCCACCGTCGGGCAGAACGCCTGAGTGGCGCCGACGCGGGGCAGCAGCAAGACGGCACTACCGACCAGAAGAGCGACGACGAGGCGGTGATCTACCGACGGACAGTGGGGGGGGGCGATGACTCATCTTGTTCCTCCCGCGGCGGCCGGGGCCCTCCCCCCTGCGAGGAGGACACGCTGCGCCCATCATGGCCATCATCTGCCCGCCAGCGGCTCACGTCAACGGGAGGAAACCAGGGCCGGAAGGTGGCGCCGAAGAACGCGGCGTGAGACCGCCCGTAGCGCCCGTCACGGCAGGAAGATCTCGACCTCGCGCGCCTCGACCTGGTCCACAGCCGCGGCAAAGCCCACGAGGCCCGGGTAGGCCGCCGGCGCCACGCGGCCGAGCGGCACCGCGCTCCGTCGCTCGAAGCCGGACGCGGTCTCCCGCGACGCGGCCACGCCCTTCGCGCAGCCCGGCTGGGGCCCGTCGGTCGTGGCGTCGACGGCCGACCCGGGGTATGATCGGTGCCGTCATGAAGGCGGGGGAGCGCGCGCCGGCGACGTACGAGGATCTGCTCAAGGTCCCGGACCACATGATCGGCGAGATCCTCGACGGCGAACTGGAGGTCAGCCCGCGGCCGGGGGCGCGACACGCGTGGAACGCCACCGTCATGACCGCCGACTTGCTCCACCGTTTCGGTGGCCCTCCCGACAGCCCGGGAGCGCCGGGCGGGTGGTGGATCCTGTTCGAGCCGGAGCTGCACCTCGAGGGCGATGTGGCGGTCCCCGATCTCGCCGCCTGGCGGCGGGAGCGCATGCCCGCGATCCCCGACGTGGCGTTCTTCACGCTCGCCCCCGATTGGGTGTGCGAGATCCTCTCGCGCGGCAGGGAGCGCGCGGTGCGCGTCAAGAAGATGCCGCTCTACGCGCGCGCGGGGGTGGGGCACGCGTGGCTGGCCGACCCGGTCGCCAAGGTGCTGGAGGTGCTGCGGCTCGAGGGGGGGCGGTGGCTACTGCTCGGTGCGCACGCGGGCGGCGAGCGGGTGCGCGCCGAGCCGTTCGACGCGGTGGAGCTGGACCTCGGGCGGTGGTGGCTGCCGTGAGGTGCGCGGCCCTCACCCAGGCTCGGGTCGGGGCTACGGCAGGAAGATCTCCACCTCGCGCGCCTCGACCTGGTCCACGGCCGCGGCAAAGCCCACGAGGCCCGGGTAGGCCGCCGGCGCCACGCGGCCGAGCGGCACCGCGCTCCGTCGCTCGAAGCCGACGCGGTCTCCTGCGGCGCGGCCGCGCCACTCGAAGCGCCCGAAGCCGGCGCGGAGCGAGACGGCCGGCGGCACCACGGCGCGCGCCCCCGGCGGGAGCCGCACCTCCACCTGGAGCTCGGTGGGCGGGTGCTCCAGCACGACCAGCGGGTACTCCCGCTGCGCCACGGCCACGTAGCGCTTGGAGAGCTCCAGCGGGAAGAACGAGGCGGGCACCGTGAGGCGATTGCCGACGCGCCGCCCCAGGCGCGCGAGCGAGAAGTCGTAGCCCAGCAGCAGCTCCTTCGACGGGTCCCCGCGCCCCTCGAGGGCGAGCCGGTCGAGCGTGGCGCCCGCGAAGAAGTAGCCGAGCCAGCGCTGCTCGAACTCCTTGGTGATCTGGTCGCCGGCCATCTGGTCGAGGCTCTCGCGCCACTCCTGGGCCGCGACGCCCTTCAGCCGCTCGCGGGCCTGCACGCGGGCCGAACCGTCGGGCCCAAGGACGATGGTCAGCGTGACCGCGCGCAGGTCCTCCCCCACGCCCCGGGCCGGCACGGTCGCGAAGATCGGCCCGTCGGCCGCCAGGCGCATGGCCGTGGCGCCGCGCAGGGCGGGCCCCAGGTAGGCGAACGGCGCCCGCCGCAAGCGTGGGTCGAGGAAGAGCGGCTGCCCGTCGACCTCGGCCTTCAGGATGATGTCCGCGAAGTCGGCGTCCTCGAGCGGCTCGGGGGAGCCGGGGACCGGGTCGGCGGCCTGCGTGCGCGACTTCACCAGCCACGGCTCGACCCGCAGGCCGGCCTCGCCGAGCAGCGCCGCCATCAGGATCAGGCGGTTCCCCTGACGCCGCGCCAGCGTGGCCGTGGCGCCCCCCTCGTCCCCGGGCTGGATCTGCTTCGCCACGAAGCCGTGCACGGCGCGCGCGCAGTCGCGCTGGGTGGCGGCGCGACCGCACAGCGTCGCGGCCAGCGCGCGCAGCTCCGCGTTGGCCCGCCGCTGGCCGTGGAGCTGCTCGCGGACCGCGTCCCGGTAGCGGGCGTGGGTCACGCCGGCGCCGACGCGGACCGACGGCAGCGTCTCGACGGCGGGAGGCGACAGCGGCTCGGGCACGGCCTGCCGCACCCCCCGGCGGTGCCACCACCGGACCGTGAGGCCGTCAGCGGTCCGCTCCTCGTAGGGTGGCGCGCCGCCGCGCGCGTCCAGGGTGAGCGACATGCCGGCAGGCGTCACCACCAGGTACTCGGTACGGTCCAGCGGCGCCTCGAAGGACCGGAAGAAGAAGCGCTCGGCGCAGAAGCCTCCCGGGAAGGCCGGCAGCGGCTCCTCCGGCACCACGTACTCCATCTCCACGTAGTCGCCGACCTCCAGGTCGGGCACCGACACGGTGCGCTTGCCGGCGATCTCCTCGGGCTCGCGGGTGGTGCGGTCGCGCTTGACCGTGCGCAGGAGCAGGACGTCGGCGTTCTCCGGCACCTGCACCTCCCCGGAGTGCTCGGCCCCCTCCTTGGTCAGCACCTTGATGATGTTGTGCGTGAGCGTGAGGCGCGCGCCGCCCGGGAAGACCCGGGTCACGGTGCGGTCGAGCACGTAGACCGCCGGATCGGCGTAGCTCCGTCCCGCCCGCTCGAACTCGGCGATGACGGTCCGGCCGTCGAGCCGCCAGCGGTCGAGGGCGCCCGGCAGCCCCAGCGCCTCGAGCGCGCGGTGCAGCTCGGCCGCTTCGGGCATGTGCGCGATGCCGTCGTGCAGCGCCCGTCTCGCGCCCGCCGCGTCGCCCGCGGCGAGGAGGGCGTCGGCCAGCCGCACGCGGTAGTTGGCGCGCCGCGGGTGCGCGCGCACCAGGAGCCGGACCTCCTGCGCGGCGGCGGCGGCGGCGCCCGTCTGCAGGAGCACCTCCGCGAGGTCAGACCGGACCTGCTCCCGTTGCGGATCCAGGGCGAGCAGGCGGCGGTACTCGGCGACGGCGCCCGCCAGGTCGTCGGCCTCGCGGAGGCTCTGCGCCGGATGCTCCGACTCGGCGTTGCAGGCGCGCAGGCGGCGCGCCAGCTTCAGCAGCCCCGGTCCGTCGCGTCGCTTGTGGAGCACGGTCCCACGCGCCTCGAGGAGCCGGCACGACTCGGGGTTCTTGCGCTCCGCGTCGTCCAGCGCCAGCTCCGACTCCCGGTCCCACCCCCGCCCCTCGAAGATCTCCGCGCGCAGCAGGTCGATGCGGGCGCGCTCGGGCCGGAGCGCGCGCGCCTGCTCCAGGCGCTGGAGCGCGTCGCGGGGGCGCTCCTCCTGCATGTCGAGGAGCGCCAGCTCCACCAGCGCACCGGCGCTCCGCGGCGCCGCCGCCAGCACCTTGAGCAGGGCGGCGCGCGCGGTGGCGAGCGTGACCGCAGCCGGACGGCTCGGGTCGGTGGCCGTCGACTCCGCCCGCAGCAGCTGCCCGCTCACGAAGGCGGGCGCGGCCTGGAGCAGCCGGCCGAGCAGCACGTCGGCCCGGTCTCCGTCGCCGGCGAAGTGCGCCGCGGACGCCGCGAGGTAGAGGTCCACGAGCCCGAGCGGCGGCTCTCTCTCGGGCGCGGCCCGGGATTGGGCCGCGCCCTGGGGCGGCGGCAGCTCGGGAGCAGCCACGGGCACGATCTTCTCCGGGCCCCGTGCCCCTCCGCGCGACGCGAGCGGGTCGCCGAAGGCGAGGCCCGGCACGGCGAGCCCCGCGGGCGTGGTCAGGTACAGCCTGGCCTCGGCCCGCTGGCCGCTCGAGCTCAGCTTCACCACGAGGCGGTGGCTGCCGGCGGGCAGCGCGAAGCGCACCGCCATGCGGCGCGGCTGGAAGCGCGTCGGATCGTCGCGACGCAGGACCTGCTGTCCGTCCACGAGCACGAGCAGGTCGGCCTCGCTCCAGACGGTGAGCAGGACCTCGCTCCGGCGCCCGAGCTCGAGCTGCGTCAGGGCATACATCACCCCGGCGCGGCCCGTCTGCGACTCCGCCGTGAGGCGACAGCCGCGCCCGGGCGCGTCGCGCAGCTCCAGCTCGCGTACGCCGGGGCCGGCGCCGACCTGCCCGCGCCAGGCGGCGTCGTCGGGCGGGAACCGGCGGCCGAGGTCCAGGTGCGCCAGCGTGCCGTAGGGCCCGACCACGTTCCAGCGCGGCGCGCAGCCGAGGGACCGGTCGATCGCGACCGCCTTCTCCTCCGCGCCACGCCGGCGCAGGATGCGCGCCCGCAGCTCCAGCGCGCCACGGCGCGCCTCGGGCGGCAGCCGGTCCACGGGCAGGTCGCCGAGGGCGGTGCCGAGGCCCCCCTCCCCCGGGATCTCCTCGGCGCCGGCCCCGAGAGCCGCCACCGCCACCTCGGCCGCCGGCGCCAGGGCGGGATCGGCGCCGGGCACGGCGGCGGCGCGGAGCAGCCGCAGCCAGAACGGTCGGGCCGCGATGAAGGCGCCGTCATCGTCGCGCGTGAGGGCGGCGCCGAACAGCGAGGAGGGATCGTCGGGCGCCTGCTTCAGGGCGCGGTCGAAGGCCGCCGTCGCGGCCTCCGGGTCTCCGGTGAGCAGCTCCAGCCACCCGAGGTCGCGCAGCGCGTGGGCGTCGCCGGTCTCGGCCTGCCTCCGCGCGGCGTCCCGGAGGGCGCCCAGGTCGGGCGCGCGCGGCCCCGCGGGCGGGGCCGGCGGGCCGCAGCCTCCAGCCAGAAGGAGGGCCAGGCCGCATACGGCGGCGGACCAAGCGCGCGGAGCGCGCGCCGGCACGGAGTCGCGCCGCAGCAGGGGGCTCGAGTCAGGGCGCAAGGCGGATCCCCTGGTTCAGGACGGCGTCGATCTCCGCCAGGAAGCCCCGCAGCTCCTGGTACTCGGCGCGCGTGAAGCGGTAGCGCGTGACCTCGAGGTGGTAGCGCACGTGCACGGCGCCGCCACGCTGCTCGACGCCGAGCCGGAACTCGCCGTGGCGGCACTTGATCTGGCGGGCCCCCGGCAGGCTGCGCACCTTCCACCCTGGCGGCAGCTGGTAGACCAGCTCCTCCTCCTGCTGCCAGGGGTAGGCGAGCAGCAGGTCGGACTGCCGCTGGGAGAGCCGGGCGTAGGCCCGCGTCAGCTCGCTCTCGCGGGCGCCGAGGCGCACCACCCGCCCGTCGCCGTCGGCGCGCGCCACCGCGGGTGCCGTCACCACGCCGCGCACTTCGACCGGCTGCTCGAGGTTCTCCAGGGTCGGCATCTCGACCGAGACCACCCGCGCGCCCGGGAAGACGCCGTTCGTGGCCTTCTCGTATCGCTCGCGTCGCTGCCCGGGCGACTGGTAGTGCTGACGCCACTCGGGGGCGGCCTGCCCCTTGACCCGCATCGTCTCCTCGACCCGGGCGCTCCCGTCGCGCTCGAGCTGGACGTGCAGGCGCCGCTGCACGCGGTTCGCCGCCGCCGGCGCGACGGGGGTGTGCAGGAATCTCCCCTTGCCGCCCTGGAGGAGGAGCGCCGGGACGCCCTGGTCCGAGTGGGGCACCTCGCCGGTGCCGGCGAACTCGGCGGTCCCGTCGAGGTAGAGATCGTACTTGGGGACCCAGGCGATCGCATGGTCGAAGACGGCGAGCGAGGCCGGCTGGGCGCCGATGTCGCCCGCGCGGCGGGTGCGCAGCAGCACGAGGTGGGCCTTCACCCCGATCTCGCCCAGCATCACGACCAGCAGCGAGGCCTTGTCCTTGCAGTCGCCGAACTTCCGCGAGAGCACCTGGGTGGTACGGTAGGGCTTGTAGCCGTGGATGCCGAAGTCGAGCGCGACGTAGCGCGTCCGCTTCACGACCCAGTTGTGGACCGCGGCGAGCCGGGCGCGCTCGCCCACGGCACCGCGCACGGCCTCGCGCACCGCCGCCCTGATCGCGGCGTCGACCACCAGCTGCTCCTTGACCAGCCCCCAGTACCAGGAGGCGACCTCGTCCCAGCTCTGGTAGGTCGAGACGTGGACGTACGGCGCCACCTCGCTCCACCCCGGCATGCCCGCCTCCACCTCGACCGCGGGCACGTCGCGCGCCACGAAGCGATAGAGCCGCACGTCCCCGGCGACCTCCTCCTGGCGCTGGAGCCCCTTGAGGCGCGGCGAGTTGAAGTAGAAGGCGCGGTCCTTCGGCGTCAGGAGCACGTACTCGCTGTGGAGCCGGGGCAGATCCTCGCCCAGGAAGTGCACGGCGCCGAAGTAGTCGGCGAAGAGGTTCCGGCGCCCCACGTCGGAGAGGACGTACTGGAACTCGACCACGTCGCCGGCCTTCAGCACCGGCATGCGCAGCACGAGCCCGCGGAGGTCGTAGTAGGTGCTGTACTCCGGCTCCGAGAGATCGCGGTCGTCGCGGCCCGCCGCCTCGACCACCTGGCCGTCGGACCGGTGCACGCGCGCGACGCGTACCTCGACCGACTGCGTCTCGGGGGTGTAGCGGACGAGCTGCTCCTCCTGCTCGCGGGCGCCGCGGTCGTCGAGGATGAGGACCAGGCGCTGCGCGAAGGTCTCGCTGAGGCCGTTCCTGTGGACCCGGACCGCCTCGAGGTCGAGGAGCGCGGCGGCCGAGGGACGCGCCCCCTTGGCGCCGGCGGTCCCCCAGCCCCGCTTGCGCCCCTCGGCGATGAGCGGCCCCGGGTCGCGCGCGTGGGCCGTCGCCAGGGACGGCCCGCGGCTCGGATCCTGGTGGCCCAGGTAGTCGCGGAGCTCGGCGTTCTGCGGCTGCAGCTCCAGCGCCCGTCGCAGCCGCTGCAGGGCCTCGCCCCGCCGGCCGAGGCGCATGAGGAGCTTCCCCTGACGCTCGAGCAGCCGGGTGTCGTCGGGGAGCAGCCGCAGCGCGTGCTCGAGCAGGCGCGCGGCATCGTCGGCGTGGTCGGCCACCTCGAGCACCGAGGCGTGGTCGAAGTAGAGGTGCACCAGGTCGGGGCGCACCATCTGCATGCGGCCGATGTAGTCGAGGGCCTCGCCGCGCCGACCCCTGATCCGGGCCGAATCGAAGAGCTCGCGCAGCACGTCGAGATCGTCCGCGTGCATCGGCAGCAGCGCCTTCCAGGCCGCCTCGGCCTCGGCCCGCTTGCCGCGCCGGCCGAGGAGGCTGGCGTACTCCCGCGCGACGACGGCCGCGTCGGGCAGGCGGGCCGAGAGGTCCTTGAGCGTCTTCTCGGCGTGGGCCCCGAGGCCGCGCTCGGCGGCCAGCAGCGCCAGCCGCACCGCCGCGGGGAAGAACTCCGGCTCGATGCGCGTCGCCTCGGCCCAGGCGGCGGCCGCACGCCGCTCGCGTCGCCCCTCGGCGTAGGTGCTGCCGAGGGCATGCAGGAACGCCGCCCTGACCCGCCGCGGCAGGGCTCCGCCGGCGCCCCGCGCGGCCGCGAGGCCGAGCTCGAGCGCGCGGCGCCGCTCGTTGGGGTCGGTCGCGGCCATGGCCAGCAGGCGGTACGACTCGGCGTCGGGCCGCAGCGCCACCGCGCGCTGCGCCACCGCCTGCGCGCGCTTCTCCGTCGGGTCCTCGGGAGTAACGAAGAGGAGCCAGCGGCACCAGTCGCGCTGCGCCGCCAGGTCGCGGAGGCGACGAGCGGCACGGTCGCGCAGCAGCGCGCCCAGGTCGGGGGGCGCGTCCGCGGCCCCGGGCCCGGGCGCCGGCGCCGCCTGCGCCCCGAGGGCGGCGTCGGCCTTGACCTTGAGCCCCGCCACGGGCCGCCCCGCCCGGTCGGTGAGCCGGAGGAAGAAGCCCCACCGGCCGCTGGTGGTGCACGACTTGACCAGGATCCGGTTCCACCCCTTGCGCAGGCGCGCTGCCCCGGCGTCCTGGTCGAAGCGCACCGGGCGATAGACGTCGCGCTGCAGCGCCGGCGCCCCGTTCACCCAGACCTTGACGGCGCCGCTCGACCCGACGCGCACCGCCACCTCCTGGGCCTGCGGCGACTGCACGAAGGTCGCGGCATAGGCGCACGCGTTGGCGTCGGGCTTCACGAACGGGTCGAGGGGCACGAAGCCGGCCGTCGCCAGCGGCGGGAAGGGGCGCCACGACACCGGCCGCCGATCCTTGGCCACGAAGCGCTGGTCCAGGGGCACCGGTCCCGACCGCTCCCGCTCCGGCGGGTAGACCGCGGCGAAGCCCGCGCGCCCCTCGTTGTCGAAGGGGCCGGCCACGAGCCAGGCGGTGACCAGCCCCAGCGCCTCGCGCCGCTCGTACGCCTGGCGCACGTCGCCGCGCCGGTCGGCGGCCAGCGACAGGAGGTACTCGGCCCGGGCCCGGACCAGCGGGTGGTGCCGCGGCCCGGCCGCCTCTCGCAGCAGCGCCTCCAGCCGCACCGGCGCGACGGTGTCCCACAGGTCGCGAGGCGGCACGCGCTCCCACGGGTCGAGGAGGTCGATGATGGCCACCGCCGCCTCGGGCCGGCCCGCCTCGAGCCGCAGCCGCGCCTGGCGCTCGGCGAGCGCCTCGGCGAGGGGATTGGCCGCCGCCGCCCGGAGCGGAGCGAGCGCGCCCAGGAGCGCGAGCAGCAGCGGCAGGCTGCGCGCCACGGTCACCCCGTCTACAGCCCGGCCGCGTCGAACGCGCCGTTGCCGTCGCGGTCGACGAAGATGGCGTTGGTGACGGAACGTGGCCGCGTCCCCGGCATCACCGGATCCATGCCGGGGTCACCGTCGACGATGACCACATAGAACGCGTCGGCGGCCGGGGCGGCGAGCACGATGTCCTCGTCGAAGCGCACCACCGGCTTCGGCGCGCCACCGGGCGGGATGGTGACCGTCTTCACCTCGACCCCGTTCCGCACCACGTGGATGTGGCCGGTCGGGATCCACGACGGCGCCTGGACGCGCACGTGGAGAGTCACGTCGACGCCCGACACCCGCGCGAGCCCGCCCATGCCCACGGCGGCGCTCGAGTCGTCGAGCACGGTGGCGGTGACGAAGGCGCCGTCGAGCACCACCGCGCGGCCCGCCTTGAGCGAGTCCCACACCGCGCCCAGGTCGAGGTGCGCCGGGTCGTCGTCGGGGACCTCGACCATGGTGCGGGCGCGGCCGAGGAACTCGCTCGACCCGTGCGCGTCGGACACGCCGACGGCGCCGCGCAGGAAACCCTGGTTGAGGAAGCTGTAGTAGTCGAGGAGCGCCGTGGAGTCCTCGGAGTCGGCGGCCGGGTCGCAGCCCGAGTTGCAGATCTCCATGACGTCCCAGTTCATGTCGAACCTGGCCGGGTCCATCGACGCCATCCCCAGCGTCGGGCTGTAGTCGACCCAGTAGAAGATGCCGATGCTCGCGGAGCGCGGGTGGTTGAGCTGCACCACGCGCGCGTCGAGCTGGTCGCGCATGCGGGCGAAGATGTCGGCCGGCCAGCGCAGCTCCACGAAATCGCCCTTCGCGTCCTCGCTCCACCACTTGACCGGCCAGTAGCCGTCGGTGTCGTTCTTCGGGCCGCCGGTGAGCGGGTAGCCGTTGATGTGCCCCTTCTCGGGCGAGATCTCGGCCCCCACGGCGGTGGCGAAGCCGCCGGAGAGGCCGAGCCCCTCGGCCACCGGCGCGAGGTCGAACAGGAGGTCGTGGTCGGTGGTGATGACCAGCTCGACGCCGTCGGCCAGCGCCTGCGCCACCCGCTCGCGCGGGTCGAGCGAGGCGTCGACGGAGACCGCGGTGTGGGTGTGGGAGTCGATGGCGACGAAGCCGGTGGTGTCGACGACCCGTTCGATGGTCGCGGCGATCGTGGTGGCCTCGCCGGCGGTGATCGTGAAGTCGACCTGGGCCATCTCCCACTCGTACCCGCGCGACACCACGGCGCGGTAGGCGCCCGGCGGGAGCGCCCCTCCGCCGCGTCCGTCGGCCGACAGGTACCGGTAGCTGGCGCCCGTGTCCGGCGACGTGATGCGCAGCCGCGCGGGCGTCGGCGCCCCGGCGGGGTCGTCGACCTGCACGGCGAAGGAGCCGGTGGCGGTCGTCTGCAGGTCCTGCGCCGGGGGCGCGACCGCGGCGGTGACGTGGAGGCCTCCGGTCGAGACTCCCTCGCGGCGCTCCGCGGAGAGGGCGTAGGTGTAGCTCCCGGGCTCGAGGGGGGCGCGGTAGGTTCCGTCGGCCTGGCTCACGGCGATGGCGTATGACCCGGCCGAGTTCGAGAACTCCACCAGCGCGCCGGCCACGGCCGCGCCCGTCCCCTGCTCCGTGACCTTGCCCGTCACGGTCCCGAGCATGGCGGGGTCGCCCCCCTCGCGCCGCCAGACCTCGGGGAGCATCGAGGCCACGTCGCCGTCGCCGACGACGAGGTACCGGGTGAAGGTCGCGGTCCCGTTGGCGGGGAGCGCGACGGTCTGGATGCCGATGCCCAGGACCTCCTCGGTCGGCGCCAGCAGGCCGACGCCGCGGCCCGGCGTCAAGTAGGCGTAGGACACGTCGCCGCCAAACGTGGCCCAGAAGCGCGCGTTCGACGCGAAGCCGAACTTGGACGAGTCGGTACCGTACGGGGGGACGTAGGCCGTGACGAAGTCGCCCAGCACCACCATGTCGCCGACGAGCACCGCTTCGTCCTTGCCCGCCTGCTCGGTGATGGTCGTCGTCATCTCGAGGCTCTCGGCGTACGGCTCGAGGCGGTACTCGGTCGTGGCCTGGACGTTCGACTTGGGGAGCTGCGCCACGTCCTGCAGGATCGGCACGCCGACGTCGTAGCCGGTCACCCGCACGACCGCCGCCTTGCCGTCGGCGCCGTCGTTCGCCACCTCGACCGTCTCCGCGTAGAGCACGCGGATCGCCCCGAGCCGCGTCGTCATCTCCTGGAGCCGGTCCTCGCCCGCGCCGTCGCGGACGCGGTCGGCGTCGATGATGCCGCCGCCCACCGGGAACCAGGCGCGCGTGCGCCCCGCGGCGGCGATGACGAACCTCACCTTGGTGTTGATCAGCATGAAGTCGCCGACCCGTCCCATCGCCTTGGGCCCGCCGATGAGCTCCGACTCCTGGCTGATCCGGAAGGCCCGGGCGCGATCGGCGGCCGGCACCGCCGACGAGCCACCACAGCCGGACCCCATCCCCACCGCCACCACGAGGAGCAGGAGCATTCGCGTCATTGGCGGATAGTATCGCAGCCACGACGCATGCGACACCCTCCCCGCGCTTGCGCTAGGCCGGCCCGCCTCGCTTCCGGTAGGCCCTCCCGGCGACTCTCGTGACCGCCCGCCGCGGGAAGAAGCCGACGGCGGCGGCCAGCAGCCGGTTGGGCAGCCCGGGGACCACGACGCTCCGCCCCTCGTCCAGCCCGGCGAGCGCCTCGAGCCGCGGGCCACGGCGGGCCACCACGACCAGGTCGTGGCCGCGCTCCGCCAAGCGCCGCGCGAAGACCTCCCCGATGCCCGACGACGCGCCCGTGACCACCGCGAAGCCCATCTCTGCACCTCCGGTCAAGAGAAAAGGCGCCGACGAATTCGTCGGCGCCCTCGTGAGAACATCGGCTACCTGTTAGATCTTTCGAACGTTCTGCGCCTGCAGGCCCTTGGGGCCCTTGGCGACCTCGAACTCGACCCGGTCTCCCTCGGTGAGCGAGCGGAATCCCTCCGCCTGGATGGCCGTGTGGTGGACGAAGACGTCCTCGCCGCCATCCTGCTTGATGAACCCGTAACCCTTGGCGTCGTTGAACCACTTCACAGTTCCCTGAGCCATCTGCTGCATCCTCTTCAGCGGGCCTCGGAGGCCCTTGCGGAGCACTCTCGCGGCCCCTCTGCGTCCGGCCCGATTCACGATTTCGAGGCCAGAGAAACGGCAGTAGTAAAAAAAATCGGCCGAAGTTTGTCAAGCGATCTGTGCCGCCTCGAGCCGCGCGCCTTTCCGCTTGCAACGCCCCGGCCGATCCGTTATACAAACGGCCCGCTACAGGGACGTAGCTCAGCTGGTTAGAGCGCCTGCTCGACACGCAGGAGGTCGGTGGTTCGAGTCCACTCGTCCCTACCAGCAGTTACCCCCACCGCGAAGCGCTCGCCACAGCCTGGCTGCAGCCTGACTCGGAGTTCCAGCGGCGAGGAGCACCAGGGACGTGGCTTGCGGGAGGTCCGGCGTGACCGGCCGACTCACCCGCCGGGTCTCCTCGACCGCGCGGAGGTCGCCAGCGACTCCGGACGGGGCAGCTTCGGCCCCCGCCCCCGCACCGCGCTCCGGACGGCGAGCACGACCTCGACGCCGAGGCCAACGCCAACGCCCAGCGCGACGCCAGGTCTTCACCGGCCCGACCGTCCGCCACTACCTGCCCGTCGACAAGCGCAACGGCGCCAGCGAGTAGCGCACCCCGCCTCGGACCTCGCGACCGGGGGGTTGATTCCCATCGGCCCCGGATCGACAATGGGGCGTGCGCACCGCGCGTGGCTTTGAGGCGGGGATGCCTCCCGCCGGTCTCGCTCTTCTTCTGGTCGTGGCCGTGGCCGGCTGCGGGTCCACGCCGCCGCCGTCGCAGCGCGACGCGGGTCACGACGCGCTGTCCGACGCGTCCTACTGGTTCGACGCCGCGCCGCAGGACGGCCCGCGGCCGCGCCCCGACGTCGCCCCCATCCCGGGGCTCTCGGTCACCGTGGACGGCGTCCCCTGGTACGTGCTGAACGGCTCGACCTCCTACTCGCCGGCGCTGGCGATGTCCTACATCTCGGCGATGGTGAGCTGCGACGCCTGCACGGACTACGCGCAGTTCCTGATCTCGCTCCCGGGGGACCACTCCGAGGACCCATGGTCGTCCCACACCAACGAGTGCGGGCCTTCCGCGGACACGATCAACTTCATGCGCACCAGCATCTCTCCCCATGCGTGGCGCTCCGCCACCGGCGGCAACTGTGGCTTCAACATCAGCGAGGCGGGCGGCGACGAGAGCGTGCGGGTCGTCGGGTCGTTCCACGGAGTGGTCACCAACGTCGACAGCCAGGTCACGGTCACGTATGCCCTGGGCATCGACTTCGACCTGGCCCTCGGCACGTCGTTCCCGTAGCCGCGCCGGGAGGTCCCCTGCGACCGACGGGTCCCGCTGGGCCCCGGGCGGCTTCCACCTACGTGGACCCGCCCGTGGCCTAGTAGCGGGCGTCGCCGGCCCCGACCTTGCCCCGGAAGATGCGGTAGATCACGGCCGTGTAGGCGATCACGAGGGGCATGCCCACGAGCGCGATGACGAGCATCACCGTGAGCGTGCGCGGGGTCGACGCCGCATTGTAGATGGTCAGGCTGCGATCGAGCCCGAGGGTGGAGGGCACGAGGCGCGGGAACAGGCTCACCGCGCAGAGCCCGATCATCGCGACGATGGTGGCGGCCGAGGCGAGGAAGGCGTGGAGCTCCCTGCCGCGGCGGGTCGCCCAGGGCACCCCCGCGAGCCCGAGGGCGAGCACCGCCAGGAACACCCAGAAGAGCGGCCGGCGCACCGCCTCCGCGAACAGGTGCGGCGCGGCCACGAAGGTCACGGCGGTCGCGGTACCGTAGAGCCCGACGAAGGCGGCCCACGCCCGCATCGCCCACCGCGCCATGCGCTCGGCGAGCACCCCCGAGGCCTTGAGCCGCAGCCAGAGGGCGCCGTGCGTGACGAAGAGCGCCAGGCTCACGAGCCCCACCAGGAGCGCGTACGGGTTGAGCAGCCCGAGGAAGGAGCCGGCCCAGTTCCCCTCGGCAGTGATCGGCACGCCGCGGAGCACGTTGCCCACGGCCACGCCGACCAGCCACGCCAGGCCGATGCTGATGGGTGGGAAGATGAAGTGGAACCCGATCGTCACCGCGAACTTGATGCGTGCGAGCAGCAGCGCGTCCATGCTCTGGGACTCCGGGCTCAAGGCCAGGGCGGGCAGACCGGGCG
>JACRCY010000390.1 GCA_016218785.1 Deltaproteobacteria bacterium | reverse complement strand
GGCGCCCACGTCCCCCAGGCGCCCCCGCTCGAGGGCGCGGCGCTGGCGCTGGGGCCCCTCCAGCTCCCGGGGGCCCTGCTCGTACGCGAGGTGGCCGCCGATCCACGCGTCGAGGTCGGCGCGCAACGCCGCCCCGGTCTGCGGCTCGGTGTCCACCACGTTGTGCTTCTCGCCCGGGTCGGCGACGAGGTCGTACAGCTCGCAGAAGCCGCGCTGCAGGTCGCAGATGAGCTTGTGGTTGTTCTTCACCACCATCTTCTTGTGCTCGATCTCCGCGAAGGCCGGCGGCGCCGCCTCGGGGTCGGCCGGGGGATCGGCGAGCCACGGCGTGAGGTCCGTGCCGCGCATGCGCGCGGGCAACGGCAGGTCGAGCAGCGCCAGGATCGTGGTCGGCACGTCGACGATCTCGGCCTGGATCGGCACGCGCCGCGCCGTCAGCCCGGGGGCGCTCACCACCAGGGGCACGCGGAGCTGCTCGTCGTAGAGCGTGGTCGCGTGGTAGTGGCCGCCGTGCTCGCCGAACTCCTCGCCGTGGTCGGCCGTGATCACGACGACCGCGTTGGGCCGGTTCGTCCGGATCCACTGCAGGAGCCGCGCGATCTGGGCATCGACATACGCGATCTCGCCGTCGTAGCGGTCGACCGCACGCGCGCCGAAGTCGAAGCCCGGGTGGGCGTCGTAGGGCTCGTGCGGCTCGAAGAAGTGCGTCCAGGCGAAGACGCGGGGCGGCTTCTCGCCTTCCAGGAACTGGATCACCTGGTCGACCCGCCGCGCGGCGTCGAGGTACTCGTACTTCACGTACTCGAAGTGGAAGCGGGTCTCCTCGTAGGTGGTGAACTTCTGCGCGTCGATGAAGAAGACCGAGGGGGGGAAGAAGCCCGCCGTCTTGTAGCCGTAGCGCCGCAGGATGACGGGGAGCGTCTCGTGACGCTGCCGGTCGCCGAGGGCGGCCAGCGAGTAGAGGTACTTGCCCGTCATCATCGTCGAGATCGAGAAGGAGGTGTGCGGCACCTGCGCGTAGGCTCGCTCGATCACCGCGCCGGCGCTCGCCACCTCGTCGATCGTGGGCGTCGTGCGCCGCCGGTAGCCGTAGGCGCCGACGTGGTCCGCCCGGGCGGCGTCCACGGAGATGAGGAAGACGTCGGCGCCCGGGACACGCAGGCCGACCGGGAGCTTGGGCGCCGCGATGGTCGCCGGGGGCAGGGCCGGGAGCGAGGTCGGCGGCGGCGCGAGGCCGCGGCGGGGACCGAGGCGCAACGCCGTGGCGATCCCGACGATCTTCTGCGCGACCACGGTGCGCTCGGCGACCACGAAGCGCAGGCCCTGCGAGCGCGACAGCGCCGCGAGGCCGGTGGCGCCGCCCGCCACCACGGCGACGGCGACGCACAGCGCGATCCCGGGCTCGGCCAGGCGCCCCAGGCGGGAGCCGGTGCGCTGCCCGGCCGCGAAGAGGGCCCCGAGGCCCAGCAGCGCCGCGAGGTACGCGGTGGAGGCCAGCGCGTTGTGCAGGTAGAGGTAGAGCCGCGGGAATACGCGCTGGTCGCACAGGTAGAGGATCACCGTCCCGAGGAGCAGCGCCACGCCGAGGAGGCGTCCGGTGCGCGGCTCGAGCGATCCCCCGCGCAGGCGGTCGCGCAGCGTCAGCGTGGCGTGCGCCACCCGGAACCCGCCGTAGAGGAGCAGCAGCCCGACCAGGACCGCCAGCCCGTCGTGGAACGGGATGCTCCGCGCCCACCGCCCCGTGAAGAGGCTGGCGCAGACGAGCGCCACCGGCACCGTCATCAGTGCCGTGTAGACGCGCGCGGTGGCCGTCATTTCGTTGACCCGCCGCTTCCCCAGCCAGGCCCCTGCCTTCCCGGCGCCGAACGCCAGGAGCCCCGCGAGCACGCCGAGGACTCCGCCGAACGCCGCGGACAGGAGCCCGACCACGAGCGCTAAGCGGCCCACGTCGCCGGAGTCGCCGGCGCCCGCGACCAGCACGTAGACGATCTCGACCGCCGCCAGCCAGAGGCCGGCCAGCACGCCGATGATCAGACCGCCACACACGGTCCGGCGCGGCTGGTTGCGTCGCTCGATCACGGCGCGGAGACGTTACCCGACAGACGTGCTTCCGGCAACTCCCCGACGGCGGACGGCCCGAGCCGCGACCGCGACGGTGACCACGAGAGCCAGTATGGTCGTCCGGCTCATGCGTTGCCCCTTTGCTCCATTGTACTCGCGCCGAGGCCAGTTGGTCGGGCCTGAAGTTCCGCGCGGAACTGGGAGGTGGACTATCCCTCCGGACGGAGCCGGTCCCCTGTACCCGCCTGCCCGTGCCGACTAGACTCGGGTCGGACCCGCACATGCTCTTCGAGGAGCGGCTCATCTACTTCCCGTCGCGGTCGCTCGACCCGACGCCCACCGACCTGGGGCTCGAGTACGACGAGGTGTACGCGACCGCCGCCGACGGCGTGCGCGTGCACGGTTGGGCGCTGCAGCCCGGGGGCACGCCGCGGGGCTGGGTGCTCTACAGCCACGGCAACGGCGACACGATGGCGATCCGCGTCGGCATCATGAAGCCGCTCGTGGAGCGCGACCTCGGCGTGCTGCTCTACGACTACCGCGGCTACGGCCGCAGCGAGGGGCGCCCCAGTGAGGAGGGCACCTACTGCGACGGCGAGGTGATGCTGGCCGAGGCCGTGCGCCGCGCCGGCGACGCGCGTCGGGTGTTCCTCATGGGCGAGTCGCTGGGCGGCGGCGTGAGCCACGAGCTGGCCGTGCGCCACCCGGAGCTGGCGGGGCTCATCACGACCTCGACCTTCACGAGCATCCCCGAGATGGTGGTCGCGCTGCTCAAGCTGCCGGCCCTGCGCCGGATCGTGCGCACGCAGTACGACAACCTCGCCAAGGTGCCGCGCATCACCCTCCCCCGCCTCATCCTCCACGGCACCCTCGACGAGCTCGTGCCCTACCGCATGGGCGAGACGCTGCGCGACGCCTCCAAGCCCCCGGCCGACTTCCTCGCGGTCAGGGGCGCCGGCCACAACGACATCTTCGACGTGGCGCCCGAGGCGGCCTACGGGGCGATCTTCGCGTTCATCGATCGGAACTTGTCGACCGACCGCAGGCCCGCCGCTCAGCCCGACTCGGCGCCGTAGAGCGCCTTCGGGTCCCAGCGCTCCTCGAGCACGACGCGCGTCGTGGTCAGCTCCGGCGCCGCGAGGTCGGGGTCGCGCTCGACCAGGGCGAAGGCCTCGGTGCGGGCCAGGCGCAAGAGGTCGCCGTGGCGCTGCAGGTCGCCGAAGCGCAGACGCGGCATGCCGGCCTGACGCGTGCCGACCAGCTCGCCCGGGCCGCGCAGCGCCAGGTCGGCCTCGGCGATCCGGAAGCCGGCACTCGTGTCACACAGCACCTGGAGCCGCGCCAGCGCCTCCTCGCCCGCGTCGGGCTCGCACGGGAGGAGGCAGGCGGCGTCCCCGCCGCCGCGGCCGACGCGCCCCCGTAGCTGGTGCAACTGTGCCACGCCGAAGCGGTCGGCCGAGAAGACCAGCATCATCGTGGCCGCCGGGATGTCGACGCCGACCTCGATGACGGTGGTCGAGACGAGGACGGCGTCGTCGCCGTGCCGGAAGCGGGCCATGGCCGCCTCGCGCTCGCCCGCGGGGAGGCGGCCGTGGAGCAGCCCCACGTTCGCCTGCGGCAGGGCGGCGCGCAGCTCCTCGGCCGTGCGCACTGCGTCGGCCACCACCTCCTCCCCCTCCTCGAGGTCCTCCGCGCGGGAAGCGCGCGGTGGGGAGTCCGGCCGGCCTCCGCCGGCCACCCCCCGGCTCGCCGGGCGTTGCCCGTCGAGGGGGGACGGGTCCGTCCCCCCCAGGTCGATCCGGGGGCACACCACGAACGCCTGCCGGCCGGCCGCGACCTCGGCGGCGAGTCGCTTGAGCGCCTCCTTGCGGCCGCGCTTGCCCGGGTGGAGCGTGGTCGCGGGCGGCCGCCGCCCCGGGGGCAGCTCGTCGATGGTCGTGACGTCGAGGTCGCCGTAGATCGTCAGGGCCAGCGTCCGCGGGATTGGGGTCGCGGTCATGACCAGCAGGTGCGGCAGGCCGGCCGCCCCCTCCCCTTTCTGTCGGAGGCGCGCGCGTTGCGCCACGCCGAAGCGGTGCTGCTCGTCGACGACGACCAGGCCGAGCCGGTCGAACCCGACGCGCTCGGCCAGCAGCGCGTGAGTGCCGATGAGCAGATCGATCCGACCCGCGCCGAGGAGCGTCAGGATCGACTCGCGCGAGCCCCGCGGGGTCTGCGCCGTGAGGAGCGCCGCCCTGAGGCCGAGCGCCCGCGCCCACGGCTCGACCGTGCGCAGGTGCTGCTCGGCCAGGATCTCGGTCGGCGCCATGAACGCGACCTGGTGGCCGTTCTCGACAACCAGGAGCGCCGCCAGGAGCGCCACCACCGTCTTGCCGCAGCCGACGTCTCCCTGCAGGAGGCGGTTCATC
>JACRCY010000389.1 GCA_016218785.1 Deltaproteobacteria bacterium | reverse complement strand
CTCGGTCGCGCCGGTCCCGCTGCGCGTGCGCGCCGCCGAGGCCGCGCTCGAAGGCGCCGCACCGACGCCGGAGCGGATCGGCGCGGCCGCGGCCCTCGCGCGCGACGCCGCCCGCCCGATCGACGACCACCGCGCCCCGGCCGCCTTCCGCCGCGAGGTCACCCTCGTCCTCGCCCGGCGCGCGCTCACGCGCGCCCTCGCGCGCGCGGCCGCCGCCGCCGCCGAGGTCGGCCGATGAAGCGCCTCGTCAACCTCACGGTCAACGGGACGGCTCGCGAACTGGCGGTCGAGCCGCGCCGCACGCTCCTCGCGCTCCTGCGGGAGGACCTCGGCCTCACCGGGACGAAGCAGGGCTGCGCCGAGGGCGACTGCGGCGCCTGCGCCGTCCTGCTCGACGGCGAGCCCGTCAACGCGTGCCTCGTCCTCGCCCTCGAGGCCGCGGGGTGCGAGGTCCTCACCATCGAGGGCGTCGCCGCTGACGGCACGCTCGACCCGCTGCAGCAGGCCTTCATCGACGCGGGCGCGGTCCAGTGCGGCTTCTGCACCCCCGGCATGGTGCTCGTCGCCCGCGCGCTGCTCGCGCGCCACGCCGCGCCCACGCCGCGCGAGGTGCGTCACGCGATCGCCGGCAACCTGTGCCGCTGCACCGGGTACCAGAAGATCGAGGACGCCATCCTGCTCGCGGCGCGCCGTCGGGCCGCCGGAGGTACGCCATGAGCGGCGGCTTCGACGTGCTCGGCGGCCGCGGGCCGCGGGTCGACGCGGTCGAGAAGGTGACCGGCCGCGCGCAGTACACCGACGACCTCACGCGGCCGGGGCTGCTGCACGGGGCGCTGCTGCAGAGCCCGTACGCCCACGCGCGCCTCGTGCGTCTCGACACCTCCCGCGCCGAGCGGCTGCCCGGCGTCGCCGCCGTGCTGACCGCGCGCAACACCCCGCGCGTACCCTACGGCGTGAGCCCGGCCCGCTACGACGAGCAGCTCTTCGCCGGGGACCGCGTCCGCTTCATCGGCGACGAGATCGCGGCCGTGGCGGCCGTCGACCTCGACACGGCGGCGGAGGCGCTCTCGCTCATCCGCGTCGAGTACGAGCCGCTCGAGCCGGTGCTCGACGCGCTCACCGCCCGCGAGCCCGACCGGCCGCAGATCCACGAGGCCTACGCGCGCAACGTCTGCGCGCAGGTGGAGCAGCACTTCGGCGACGTCGACGCCGCCCGCGCCGGCGCGTACCTCGTCCGCCAGGACCGCCTGTCGAGCAAGATGCAGAACGCGGCCTTCCTCGAGCCGCAGGCGGCGCTCGCCGAGGTGGACGGCCGCGGCCGCCTGACCATCTGGTCCTCGACCCAGGTGCCGCACTACCTGCAGCGCACCGTCGCCATGGTGCTCGGCCTGGCCGAGCGCGACGTGCACGTGGTGATGCCGCGCGTCGGCGGCGGCTTCGGCGCGAAGGCCTCGGCCTCGGCGATGGAGCTCGCCACCTGCCTGCTGGCCCAGCGGACCGGGCGGCCGACAAAGACGGTCTTCAGCCGCGAGCAGGTGTTCCTGCACGGCCGCTCGCGCCACCAGTTCTGGCACACGATGACGACCGGCGTCGACCGCGAGGGCCGCCTCCTGTTCCTCGACCACGAGGCGCTCCTCGACGGCGGCGCCGCCGCGAGCTTCGGCATCGCGACGATCTACTACGCCGGCAGCCTGCTGGGCGCGCCCTACCGGCTGCGGAGCATGCGGTACCGCGGCGTGCGCGTGGTCACGAACAAGCCGCCCTGCGGGGCCCAGCGCGGCCACGGCGGCGTCCACGCGCGCGCGCTCTTCGAGACCCAGCTCGACCGCATCGCCGAGGAGCTGGGCCTCGACCCCATCGAGCTGCGCCTGCGCAACGTGATGGCCGCCGGCGAGACCACCTGCAACGACCTCGCGATGTCGAGCCTCGGCATGCGCGAGTGCCTCGAGGCGGTGCGCGACCGCTCCGGGTGGCAGCCGCGCGCCCCGCGGCCGGCTGCCCCGCGCGCGGTCGCGGCGGAACCCGACGGGCTCCGCCCGGCGGGTTCCAGCGCGGGAGGGAATGGGAACCCCCTTGGGGTTCCCATCTCAGCGGTCGTGCGCGGCCGCGGCGTCGCCTGCGGCTTCTTCGTCTCGGGCGCCGGGTACCCGATCTACCGCTCGCGCACGCCGCACGCCTCGGTCGTCGTGCGGCTCGACGAGACCGGCGGCGGCGTCGAGGTGCAGAGCGCGGTCGCCGAGATCGGCCAGGGCTGCGAGACGGTGCTCGCGACCATCGCGGCCGAGGTGCTCGGGGTGCCGGTCGCCGCCGTGCGCGTGCGCTCCGGCGACACGGACCTCGGCCTCGACCTCGGCGCCTACTCGAGCCGCACCACGCTCATGGCCGGCCACGCGGTCAAGGCCGCGGCCGAGCACGTGCGGGACCAGGTCCTCGCGGTCGTGGCGACGGCGCTGGGCGTGCCCCCGGCCACGCTCGCCCTGCGCGGGGCCTTGGTGCTCGCGGCCGGGGCGCCGGTCGTGAGCGAGGCCATCCGGACCGAGTACGTGAAGGAGCACCGCGGCTGGAACCTCGGCCTCGCCGGCCCGCACCTCACCTTCGCCGAGGCGGCGCGGCTCGCCTTCCTCGAGCGCGGGCCCGTCGTCGGCACCGGCCTCTACCGCCCGCCGGCGCTCGGCGGCAGCTTCAAGGGCGCGGCCGTCGGCACCTCGCCCGCCTACGGCTGCTCCGCGCAGATCGCCGAGGTGCGCGTCGACCTCGACACCGGCCAGGTCACGCTCGAGCGCGTCGTGGCCGCGCACGACTGCGGGCGGGCCATCAACCTCACGCAGGTCGAGGGCCAGATGCACGGGTGCGTCTCGATGGGCGTCGGCGAGGCGCTCTTCGAGGAGGTGGTCTTCGGCGCCGACGGCCGGATCCAGAACCCGAGCCTCGCCGACTACCGCATCCCCACGGCGCTCGACGTGCCGCCCATCGAGGCGATCGTGGTCGAGAGCGACGAGCCGAACGGCCCTTTCGGGGCCAAGGAGGTCGGCGAGGGGGGCATCATGCCCACCATCCCCGCCGTCCTGAATGCGATCTACGACGCCACCGGGGTCCGGGTCGAGGAGCTGCCCGCCTCGCCCGAGCGGATCCTCGCCGCCCTGCGCCGCGACGGGGGCGCCTGACCGGGGCCGCCGCGCCCCAGCGGCCCTAGCCCTCGACCCTGGTCTCTTTCTCGAGCACTTCGGCCAGGGCCTTGTAGCCCTCCCCGCCGAAGGACTTGAACTGCAGGGCGAGCAGCTCCGAGTACTTGAAGCCCCGGGAGCTGATCCAGTCGCGGTGCTCCTTGTCCCCGCGGCCGATCATGTGGCGCGCCAGATCGAGACCGGCGCTGGAGATCTTCTTGCACACCGGGCATTGATAGACCACGGGAACCCCTCCATTGAGATGGGAACCCTCGGAGGGTTCCCATGCCCTCCCGCGATGGGACCCGCCGGGCGATGCCCGCCGGGGTCCCACGCGACTAGCAGCCCACAGCACCGGTCGTCTGCCGTCCGCTCCTACTGCTTCTGGTCCTGCAGCGCCCTGAAGACCTTCTCGGGGGTGATGGGTAGACTGTTGATCCTGACGCCGACCGCCTTGTGTATGGCGTTGCCGAGGGCGGCGGCCGTCGGATTGGTGAGCCCTTCGCCGGCCTCCTTGGCGCCAAACGGTCCCTCGGGCTCGTACGTGTCGATCTCCAGGATCTTGGTCTCCGGCATGTCCAGGGACCGGATGAGCTTGTACTCGGCGATCGACGGATTCAGGATCCGGCCGTCGTCCATCGGCTGGTCTTCGCAGAAGCCGTAGCCGCCCGCCATCATGATCGCCCCCTCGAGCTGCCCTTCGATGCCCACGGGGTTGATCACCGTGCCGCTCTCGTGCGCCGTCGTCACGTTGAGGAGCTTGTACCTGCCGGTCTCCCGATCCACCGCGACCTCGACGGCCTGGACGCCGAAGCTGTACGCGGGCGAGACCATGCCCTTGCGGTGCGGCGTGTAGTGCCCCCGCCCGATGATGGCCTCGCCGTCCTTGCCCCTGATCGCCTGCTTGACGATGTCGTAGTAGGAGAAGCCCTTCTCGGGGCGGTCGACCAGGTGGACGTGCCGGTCCTTGATGTCGAGGTCGTAGACGATGTTGGCGCCCAGCTTGGCCGCCGCGAACTCCAGCAGCTGGCGCTTGGCGTCGGCGGCGGCCATCTTCACCGCGTTGCCGGTCATCAGGGTCTGCCGGCTGCCCCACGCGCCCAGGTCGACCGGGCAGATGCCGGTGTCGGCGGCGTGGATCCGGATGTCCTCGAGGGCCACGCCGAGCTCCTCGGCGCAGATCATGCTCAGCGTGGTGTCGGACCCCTGGCCGATGTCGCAGGCACCGGTGAACAGGTCGACCTTGCCGTCGATGTTGACCCGGACGATCGCCGCCGAGAAGGCATAGGGAGTGTCGAACCAGTTGAAGATGCCGCCCGACATGAAGCCGTAGGCGGCGATGCCGATGCCATGGTCGGGCGGCAGCTTGCCCCGTTGCCGGAGGTGCTGGTCGATGCTGTCGAGGCACTCCGGGAGCCCGCAGCTCTGGACCGTGGCCTGCCCGGGCACCTCGTGGTTCGGCACCATCCCGTTGAGGCGCCGGATCTGGACCGGGTCGATGCCGAGATCCGCGGCCAGCATGTCGAGCTGCCCCTCGCTGACGAACGTCGACTGGGGCGCGCCGAAACCGCGCATCGCGGAGGTGGGCGCCGTGTTCGTGTAGACCCGATAGCCGTCGTACCGGTAGCTCGGGTAGCGGTAGGGGAACGACGAGAAGAAGCCGGTGAGGTACAGGCACGTGGCCCCCATGCCGGTGTACGCGCCGCCCTCGGTGATGACCCGGATCTCCTTGGCCAGCAGGGTGCCGTCCTTCTTCGCGCCGAGCCGCGAGTAGCAGTACATCGGCGTCCGCCGCTTGGAGGCGGTGAACTCCTCCTCACGCTGGAGGACGATCTTCACCGGCTTGCAGACCTTCATCGACAGGACGGAGGCGCAGAACTGCGGCGAATCGAGCTCGAACTTGCCGCCGAAGCCGCCCCCCGTGGCCGGCTTGATGACCCGGATGTCCCCCTCGCGCAGGCCGACCATGTCGGCCAGGAGCCGTTGCACGTAGTAGGACGACTGGGTGGAGGTCCAGACCGTGAGCTTGCCGTCGAGCCCGAAGCTCGCCACGGCGCAGTGGGTCTCCATGGCCATGTGCGCCTGCGACGAGCACTTGAACTGGTCCTCACGGACGTAGTCGCACTTCTTGAACGCCTCGTCCACGTCGCCCCACTCGATGTGGCGCGTCACGTTGATGTTGAGCTCGACGCCCTCGTGGATCTGCGGCGCGTCCTCCTTGATCGCCTCCAGCGGATCGAAGACCGCCGGCAGCGGCTCGTACTCGACGTCGATCAGGTCCAGCGCCTCCTCGGCCGTGTCCTCGTCGACCGCGGCCACGGCCGCGACGGGGTCGCCGATGTAGCGGACCTTGGTCCGACACAGGATCTCCTCGTCGCACAGCTCGGGGAAGCGCCGCCAGATCCCGTTCTTGCGCCCGAGCGTGTCCTTGCCGGTCACCACCGCCTTGACGCCGATGAGCTTCTCCGCCTTGGAGGTGTCGATGCTGAGGATCCGGGCGTGGGGATGGGGGCTGCGCAGGATCTTGCCGTAGAGCATCTCGGGCAGGACGAGGTCGAAGGTGTACTTGGCGCGCCCCGACACCTTGTCCGGACCGTCGACCCGGCGCACCCGCTTGCCGATGACCGAGTAGGTGCTCACTTTGCCGCCTCCTGGTACTCGCCATTGGCGACGGCAGTCACGGCGCGGATGATGCTGTTGTAGCCCGTGCAGCGGCAGATGTTGGCGTCGATGCCTTCCCGGATCTGGTCCTTGTTGGGCTTCGGCGTCTCCCGGAGCAGTGCCGTGGCGGCCATCAGCATCCCGGGGGTGCAGAAGCCGCACTGGAAGGCGCCATGATCGAGGAACGCCTGCTGCAACGGATTCAGCTCGGGCCCTCGCGCCAGGCCCTCCACCGTGAGCACCTCCGCCCCTTCGGCTTGAAGGGCGAGGACCGAGCAGCTCTTGACCGCCATGCCGTTGAGCAAGACGGTGCAGGCGGCGCAGGAGCTGCAGCTACAGCCGCGCTTGGTTCCGGTCAGCCCCAGATGGTCCCGCAAGACCTGTACCAGCAAGGTCTTGGGGCGGATGTGCAGCTCGTACGGGTGACCGTTCACCGTGAACTTCAGCTCGTGTTTCATTTCACGAACCTCTAGTTTCTCTCGGCCCGGGACACGGCTTCCGCGGCCATTCGCCTGACTTGCACCTTGAGCACTTCTCGGCGGTAGTCCGCCGAGGCGTTGATGTCGGAGATGGGCTGGGCCTCGGCGGCGGCACGCTCGGCCGCGTCCTTGAGGAGGTCGTCGGTGATCCGCTTGCCGCGCAGCGCGTCCTCCGCCTGCTTGGCCCGGAGCGGGCGGGGGCCCGCACCGCCGAGCACGATGCGGACATCGCCGCAGGTACGGTCAGTCGGGCTCAGGGTGATGGAGACCGCGACTCCCACCGTGCCCAGCTCGCTCTCGATGACGGTGAACTTGGAGTAGACGGTCCCGGTCCGGGGCGCAGGCGCCGGGACCCGGATCTCCGTGAGCAGCTCGTTGTGCTGCATGGCCGTCTCGAAGTAGTCCAGGACGAAATCCTCGAGCGGCACGGTCCTGGGGCCCTGGGTGCTGGCCATCGTGACGGTGGCGCCCAGCGCCATCAGCACCGGCGCCGGATCGCCCGCCGGATCGGCATGGCAGAGGTTGCCGCCGATGGTGCCCCAGTTGCGAGTCTGGATGGAGGCCAGCCGTCGCTCCATCTCGGACAGGACACCGTACCTCTGCCGGATCTCGGGCGACTTCTCGATCGCGCGGTGGGTGACGAGCGCGCCGATCTTCAGTCCTTCCTTGGGGTCGAAGGTGATGGTCGCCAGCCCGGGCACGCCCTTGATGTCGATCAGGTACGCGGGGGCGACCAGGCCCTGCCTCATGAGGATGAGCAGTGACTGCCCCCCGGCGATCACCTTGCAGTCGTCTCCGTGCTGCTCCAGGAGCGCGAGCGCGTCGCCGAGCGTCTTGGGAGCCAGGTACTCGAAGTCCTTCATCATCTCTTGCTCCGTGTGAAGATGCTCTTGATCTTGTCCCAGAGGACGGCGAAGAAGACGGCGATCATCTCCCAGATGCTGACCTTCAGCGCGGGGGTGCCGGTGATGGCCACGCTCCGGCCCGGGGTGGCGAGGGCCACGCTCCGGCCCGGGGTGGCGAGGGCCGCGCTCTCGCCCGCGGCGGCGGGGGCCGCGCTCTCGCCCGCGGCGGCGGGGGCCACGCTCGCGCCCGTGGTGGCGGGGGCCACGCTTTCGCCCGTGGTGGCGGGGGCCGCGCTCGCACCCGCGGCGACGGGGGCCACGGTCTCGCCCGCAGTGGCGGGGGCCATGGTCTGGTCCGAGAGTCGCTTCGCCAGGGACCTGGTGAACTCCTCCTGCACCTGCGCTGCCTTCGCCTTCATGATCCTGTCGCCGAACGTGGCCAGCTTGCCGACGATGCTCACGTTCGCCCGATAGGACACCTGCACCTCGTTCGTCGAGGTCTCCGCCAGATCGATGACCGTTTCCTGGGTGAACGTGGCGGCCTTGCCAAGCTCGTCGCCCCTGCCGGTCGCCTTCAGGTGCTTCGGGGGGTCTATGTCCGTGAGCCTGGTGGTGAACTTGAACCGCGCCGAGATGGATCCGACCTTGGCGGCAACGACGCAGTCGTAGGTCCGCTCGTCGATGACGGCTACCTTCTCGCAGCCGGGCACGCAGGCAGCCAGGACCTCCGGGTTGAGCAGGGAATCCCAGACCTGCTGAATGGGCGCGGCCAGCTTGAACTGTCCCTCGAGTATCATCTGGCTCAGAGCTCCTTGTGAGGTGCTTCCCGGGCCCCGGAGGACAGGTCCAGGGGGCGTCTCACGCGAATCACGGGAACCACGAAGCGACTCGTCGCGCCGGCCTCGAACGGGGACCGGGGAGTTGCCCCGGCGCTCTCACCCGGCTTTCCCAGGTACCCCCGATAGCTCTCGGAGAAGCACAGGGCGAAATGCCTTCCCCGGTACACGGAGCAATCCCTGCAGAGCTGGCTCGAGAACGGGCAGAGCATTCTTCTCTTGGCCATACGGTGCTCTCTCCAATCGTGGGGGTCGGGCGGAGGGGCATCCGAGAGCACGGCGAGGATACACGCCTCGCTGGCGGCGTTCAACACCGAGTCTGCCCGAGCTATTCGCGCTGCCCCGTTTTCGCGCGCCAGCGACGCAAGCGATCGATATTGCAGAGGCGAGGCGCTTACAAGTTGCCGGAATTGACCAGGCACCTATGGCACTCAACCCCCTCGGAGAGGCTGATTCTTGGGGT
>JACRCY010000039.1 GCA_016218785.1 Deltaproteobacteria bacterium | reverse complement strand
TGGTAGGGCGATGAGCTCACCACCGAGGAGAGCCCGTCGAGGAGGAACTTGCGGTCCGTCGCTGTCCGCGTAGGATGGGACCTGTCGTGCAGGCCTCACACCTCGTCCTCGGAGTCGCCTGACAGCTCTCGCCGCCGTGTGGACCGCGGTTCACCAAGGGGTAGCGATCACACCCACCCTGCTCTCCACCGTTGTCTTCCCCTGGTTCGCCGTGACGATGGTCTGGACGGCCGCGAGGCCCAGCCCGTTTCCCTGGTCGCCCTTGGTGGAGAAGAAGGGATCGAAAATCCGCGGCAGGTCCTCCGCCGCGATGCCGCAGCCGCGGTCCGCCACCTCGACCTCCAGGAGGCTGCCGTCGGCGGTCTCGTCGCTGTGAATGGAGATCTCGCCCTCCCCATTCAGGGCGTCGCGCGCGTTCAAGATGAGGTTCAGCAGCACCTGCTGGATCTGGTTCGAGTCCACCTTCAGGCAGTGCCGCCGTTGACCCCGTCGACCCGTGCGTCCAGGGCCGCGGCGCACGTGCCCATCTCGCCGACCCTCGCGCCGCCCGGCTCGCGGCCGCACCGCTTGAACTCCCAGCAATTGCGTTTCAACGATTCCCCCGTTTCTCCGAGGCCCGCCGTGGGCGACCCGGCCGTCGCCAGCAGCTCCCCCGCTACCCGTCCGCGACCCCCTCGCGGCCGCGGGCCATGAGGTCCAGGCTGCACGCGAACGTCGCGTCCGCGAGCTGTGGTTCGGCCGCGATTCTGGCTAGTTGCCCGGCGGTGGAGCTCGCGGCCGGCCAGCGCGCGTGGTGGCGCGGCGCGACGCATCTGCGCCATATCGCGCACGGGCGTGAAATGCCGCAGGCGCGACGACGTCCAACCGCGCGTCGATCTGGCTCGTGGCTGCGGTTCCTGCTATAAGCGGGGTGGATCAAGGGAGTCAGGTGGAGTTGGAGGGGGGCCGGTTCGGAGCGAGCTCGTGAACGACTCAGTCCTCGACGCCATCCTCGAGTTTGAGGACTCGTTTGGAACGATGGTCACGGTCCACGACCGGGACTTCACGGTCGTCAAGGCCAACCAGATGGCCCGGCGCATGCTCCGCATCACTCCCGGCGAGTCCGTCAAGTGCTTCCGGGCCTATCACGGGATGACCTGCCCGCCCGCCGGCTGTCCGAGCTGCCAGTGCCTCGTCACCGGGACCGCGGCCTCGTTCGAGGTCTTCGAACCGCACCTGGGTCGCTTCTTCCGGTTCAACGCCTTGCCCCAGATCGGCCCCGACGGCCAGATCGACTCCCTGATCCACGTCGCCCGGGACATCACCGAGCGCAAGCGGATGGAGGAGCAGATCCTGACGTCGCTCCGGGAGAAGGAGCTGCTGGTGGCCGAGATCCAGCATCGGGTGCGGAACAACCTCCAGGTCATGAACGGGCTGCTCGAGCTCCAGGCCCTGCATGCCGCCGACGCGCGTGTCGCCGAGGCCATGCGCAGCTGCCAGGCGCGCCTCATGTCCATGGGCCGGATCCACGAGCGCCTGTACGGCAGCCGGGACATCCCCGACGTGCTGATGCGCGAGTACGTCGCCGATCTCGCGCTCACCCTGATCGAGTCGTTCGGCGCGACCCGACGAATCAAGGCGCGGCTCGAGGTCACCGACGAGCCCATGGGCATCGCCACGGCCATGCCGTGTGGGCTGATCCTCAACGAGCTGGTCACGAACTCGCTCAGGCACGCGTTCCCGGACGGCCGGAAGGGCGAGATCGGGGTGGTGCTCCGCCCGCTCGACGACGGCCGTTACGAGCTGCTGGTGAGCGACGACGGGGTCGGGTTGCCCAAGAACTTCGATCTCAGGAAATGCAGGTCGTTCGGGCTGAAGCTGGTGGTCGCCTTCGGCGAGGGCGAGCTGGGCGGCACGCTCGAGCTGAGGCGGACCCGAGGCACCACGATCCGGCTGCGCTTCCAGAAGAAGGCCGAGGTGCCGCGGTCGAAGTGAGGGCCGAGGTCCCGCTCAGAACCAGCCGCCGTGGTTGTGGCAGCCGCTGGTCACGCAGCTCGCATAGCCGCCCTGCGGGTGGCCGGCGGCGCTGGTACGTGGTGGGCCCGCTTCGCCCGGGCGAGTTGCTCACCTGCGTGCTCAGGTCTGCCGCGCCGCGGGACCTCGCCGCCGAGGGGGCCTTCGTCATTCCTCGGGCCCTGGCCCCCGCGGAGCCCGGGGCGTTCAGCGAATCGATGCGGCTCTGCGTGACCGCGTGGCAATCCCAGGACGACGAGGCGAGGAGCTACCGAGCCTGGCGTCGCAGCAAAGGAGGACGATGATGGCGACCACGAAGAACAGAATCCCCTCCTTTCGGACCGACGACCAGGAGCGGAAGTTCTGGGCCCGGCACAGCCTCGAGGAGTTCGCTGGCGAGCTGGCGGAGCTGGACGTCAACATCCGGCCAGCCCGCACCGAACAGATCGCCCTTCGCCTCTTCCCGGAGGATCTGGCGGCGTTGCGCACGCTGGCCAGGGAGAAGGGCGTGGGACACACGACGCTGGCCCGGAGCATCCTGGAGCAGTGGCTGGAGCGAGTGAGGGAGAAGGTGCGACTGGTGCAGCGCGTACGTGGCGGGGCGTCGACCGCGCGCGAGCGCTGACGCGGTGGCCGGGGGCGGGGCGGAGGCGCGCAGCCCTCGCGGCCGGCGCGCAGCGCGGTCACGCCCGCCGGCGCACTACCCGCGGCGCCGGGCATCTGGTGTGGCCGTGGGTGTGCGGCCGGGAGGGTCGCCGCGCCGGTGGCCACGGGCGGAGAGGCCGCGCCGGCGCGCCCGCGGACACGCGGGTCCGGGCGCTAGAACTCCAGGCTCACCCCGGCGCGCTCGAGCAGCTCCCTCATCGCCGGCGGCACTTCCACGTGCGCCGCGAGCGCCTTCATCTCGGCGCCCAGGTAGCTGTGCTCGATGAGCAGCTTGAGCACGCGGAGCAGGTACTCCTGCTTGAAGGCCGAGAGCTCGCCGAGGCGCTGGAACTTGTCCCGGAAGAACTCGCCGGTCGCCTGGTGCAGCGCCAGGCGCACCTCGTCGACGGTCATGGCGCGCGGCTTGAGCACGGGCTCCACCAGGTTGTACTTGCGGTAGTCCCGGGTGACGACGTGGGCCTCGAGCTGCGGGTAGAGGTCGGCGTAGGGCCACGGCGCCAGCGCCAGGAAGAAGGCCATGTCGGGGCCGTACCACTTGGCCAGCTCGACGGTGGCGAGGATCGACTCGGTCGTGTCCTCGGGCATGCCGAGCACGAACGAGGTCTCGCTGATGATGCCGGCGGCGTTGATCAGCTCGATGGAGCGCTTCGACTGCGCGACCTGGGTCTCCTTCTTGAACAGATCGAGGGTGGCCTGGCTGCCCGACTCGACGCCGGCGTAGAGGTGGCTCACGCCCGCCGCGACGTAGCGCTCGAGGAGGTCCTCGTCGCGCACCACGTCGTCGACGCGGGTCTCCATGAGCAGCTCGACGCCCACCTTGCGCTCGGCCAGGAGGTCGAGGATGCGCTCCCACCGCGGCCGCTCCACCGTCGGGGTCTCGTCGGAGAGCATGGCCACGCGCACGCCGTAGACGTCGCGCAGCAGCTCCAGCTCGCCGACGAACGCCTCGGCCGTGCGCGCGCGCCAGGTGCGCTCCCACAGCTTCTGCTGCGAGCAGAACGCGCACTGCTTGAGGCAGCCGCGCGACGAAGAGACGATGGCGAAGCGGCCCGCGGGATTGGGGCGGTAGTAGTAGCGCGGCCAGTCGAGGAGGTCCCACGCGGGCTCGAGCGCGTCGAGGTCGGCCACGAAGGGGCGCGCCGGCGTCGCGACCGGGCGGCCGTCGACGCGCAGGGCGATGCCCGCCACCCGCTCCAGCGCCGCGCCCGCCGCGCGCGCGGCGACGAGTTCGGCGAAGGTGCCCTCCCCCTCGCCCCGCACCGCCACGTCCACCGCGGGCTCCTGCTCGAGCACCTCGCGCCACATGAAGGTGGGGTGCACGCCGCCCAGCACGGTCAGGGTGCGCGGGTCGACCCGCTTCGCGGCCCGGCAGACCTCGCGCGCGTCGGGCTCCATGGCCGTGATGGTATAGACGGCCACCACGTCGGGCCGCCAAGCCTCGATCGCGCGCGCGATGTCGGCGTGCGTGTGGTCGAGCGACATCGCGTCGTAGATGCGCACCTCGGCACCCGCGCGGCGGGCGGCGCCGGCGACGTAGACGACGCCGAGCGGCAGCCACACGCCCGCCGACTCGACCACGCCCGCGTGGTACGGGGGGGTGACGAGGAGGACGCGAGGGCGGCGCGCGGACATCAGCCTCGAATGCTAGCACGGCGGCCCGGCGGCGCCACGCGACCGCCTCTGGCCACCGGCCTACGGCCGCGACCAGCGCCGGTCGGCCCCGAGCTGCCTGTGGGCCTTGAGCTCCAACAGCCCGGGGATGTCGGCGGCGCCGCCGGCGGCCCGCGTGAACGCGGCCAGGAACGCCTGCTCGCTCGCGTCGTCCTTGAGGGTCAGCTCAATGGTCGAGAGAATCGGCATTCGGCTCCTACCACGCGGGAAGACGCCCCTCGCGGAGCGAGTCCCCGTTTGACTCAGGAGCTCGGAGCCCCGGCCCGGGAATGCAGCTACTGGGGCTGGCCGGCGCTGCTGCGGGCGCCGCGCACGCTGCGGCGGAAGAAGCGGTTGGGCCAGTCGCGCGGCAGCCCGTGCTGCTGGACGCGGCCGATCAGCGTGCCGTAGAGGGAGAGGCGCGCGGCGTTGACGTCGTCGATGAACGCGACGATCTCGCGCACCCCTGGGGACACTTCGTCCCGCCGGGTGGGGGAGACATGCGCCGCCACCCGCAAGCGCAAATCGGGTCGCACGACGACGGCGAGAACCCTGGACCCTACTCGTCATCGCCACCCCGCAGGCCAAAGCGGAGCCCGACCGTACCGCCCTTATCGCCGAACCGGGGCCATGCTACAAGTCGTGAAGCATGGTGATCCGGCTTCTCCGTGGGGTCCTGCGCCTCAACCCGTTGCACCTCGCGATGGTCGTCCTCTCGACCGCGATGGGGTCGTCCATCGCGGCCTCGCTGGGCACCACGACGCTGCAGGTCGGAGACCGCATCGCGCACGAGTTGCGCAGCTTCGGAGCCAACATCGTGGTGGAGCCCGCCGCTGCGACCGCGCCGTCTGGAGCGCGCGTCTCGCCGGGGCACCTGAACGAAGCCGACCTGCAGCGAATCCTGACCATTTTCTGGCGCCACAACATCGTCGGACTCGCGCCCTCTCTCACTGCTCCCGCCACGTTCTCTCGGGGTGGCGTGAGCGAACGAGCTCTGTTGGCGGGTGTCTGGTTTGACCGCCGCCTCCCGCTCCCCGGCCAGAGCGGCAAGCTGCGCGCCGGCGTGGCATCGATGTTCCCATTCTGGGAGCTGGAGGGGCGATGGCCCGGGCCGGCTCAGGAGGTGGAGGCCGCGGTGGGCCGCGCGCTCGCCTCACGGCTGCATCTCGGCGTGGGGGACAGCGTGACCATGCTGGCCGGCGGAAAGACCCAGGTGCTCCGGGTCGTCGGGCTCGTGCGCAGCGGCGGCTTCGAGGACGACGGGGTGATGGTCGACCTTGAGGCGGCGCAACGGTTTCTCGAGCTTCCGGGGCGGGTCTCACGAGCGCTGGTGAGCGTCGTCACCGTACCGCTTGATACCTTCGGCCGCCGCGACCCAGCGGGCATGACGAAAAGGGAGTTCGAGAAATGGTTCTGCACTCCCTACGTCACCAGCGTGGCGCGCCAGATCGAGAGCACCGTTCCGGGCAGTCGCGCTCGCCCCGTCTGGAGCATGGCCGAGGCCGAAGCCAGAGTGCTGTCGCGGCTCAGTATCCTCATGGTGCTGCTCGCGGCGATCACGCTGGCCGCGGCGGCCCTGGCGGTGGCCTCCACCTTCGCGGCGCGCGTCATGGCCAGACGGGCTGAGATCGCCCTCATGCGCGCGTGCGGGGCGAGCACGGCCCACGTTGTGCTCCTCCTGGGAGCCGAGGTCGCCATGCTCGCGGCCGCGGGCGGTGTCACCGGAACGCTGCTGGCCGCGTTCATGGTCCGCGGCCTTGGAACCGCAGTGTTCGGCACCCCACTCGCGCTCAGCCCCATGCTGGTGCCGCTCGCCCTCGGGGGCTCGATGCTGGCTGGCGCCGCCGGGGCGATCTGGCCGCTGCGCCGCGCCCTGGAAGTCGATCCCGCGGTGGACCTGAAGGAGGCGGGATGAGAAGGACGTTCTTCCCCCGGTGGCTGGGGCGATCGCTGGCGGGTGCGTTGCCGGCGCGCGTGGTCGGCACGGCGTCGCTGACGCTGGCCTCGACGCTCGTCTTCTCCCTGGTCGCGGTTTCCTCGGGCGTGGAGGCGCAACTCGGCGTCGCTCTCAGGTCCTACGGCGCCAACCTGGTGCTCCTGCCGCGGGCAACTGCGCTGCGCTTCGGGCATGGGGCCCTCGACCTTGGTCCCGTCGAGGAGGAGCGAACACTCCGCGCGACGGACTTGAAGGCGCTCGCCACCGCTATGCCCGAGGGAGTGGACACCCTCGTGCCAGGCCTGATCGCGAGCGCGCAGGTACGAGGTCAGGGCATTGGCGCCGCAGGGTATCCGTTCGACGAGCTCAAGCGGCTGAGCCCGCACTGGCGGGTGCAACCGCGCTGGCCGCGCGCCGACGATGAGGCCATGGTCGGGTCTGCGCTCGCCGCGCGCCTGGGCTTGCGCGCGGGCGAGACGATCGCGGTCACCATGGGGAACCGCAGCGCGCGCGTGGTCCTCGCGGCCGAAGTCGAGACCGGCGGCGGCGAGGACGACGACCTCTTCTTGTCGCTGAAGCTCGTGCAGGATCTCTCCGGTCGCCCCGACGCCGCCTCCCTGGCCCTGGTCCGAGCGCGCCAGGGCAGCCGCTCTGCGGCAGCAGTCGCAGCGGCGCTGGAGGCGGCGCTTCCCGGCGTCGAGGCCCGGACCTTCCGCCAGGTCGCGCAGGCAGAGGAGGCGCTCCTCGCGAAGGTGAAGCGGTTGCTGTGGCTCGTGACCTTGGCCGTGGGTGCGGCCACCGCCTTCACGGTCGCCGGCACGCTCGGCGTGCTCCTGCTCGGTCGCCGCCAGGAGATCGGCCTCTGCCTGGCCCTCGGAGCCACGGCGCGCCGGGTGCGGCTGCTCCTCCTCGCAGAGGCGATGGTTGCCGGCCTGGCAGGCGGGATGGCGGGCTGCCTCTGCGGCATCCTGGCGGCCGAGACGATCACCCGCAGCGTCTTCGGCGTGTCTGCCGAGCTCGCAGTCGCTGCCCCCTTGCTGGCAGTGGCAACCGGATTGGTGATCTCGCTCGGTGCGGCGGCATGGCCCGTCCACCGGGCCTTGCGGGTATCGCCCTGCGACGCCTTGCGAGCGCCCTGATCTACTACACCGGAGAATCGTCGCGTGGCGCGAACATTCCTGAAGGCGAACGGAGTTGCGAGCTGCCCCCCGCGGAGCCCGAAGGGCGAGCCGGCGCGCGCGGCGCGCCGCGGGGGGTGGGGACCCCGGCGGGCTTTGCCCGCTGGGGCGGGGGGGGGAGCCCCCCGTGGGATCCATCAGCGCG
>JACRCY010000038.1 GCA_016218785.1 Deltaproteobacteria bacterium | reverse complement strand
GTGGGCTGGCAGTTGGTGCCGGTGGCGGAGCGGGTGCACGCCTCGCGCAGGCCGCGCGCCCCGGCCAGCGGCTGGAAGCAGACGCCGATGGGCCCGGCGCTCTCGAAGACGAGAGACGTGGAGCCCGAGTAGGTCAGCTTGTAGCAGATCTCCCCCGTGCGGCAGGCGGTGGGGCTGTAGAGGTCGCAGCTGGTGAGGCACTGCGGGTTCTGCCCCACGAGGACGCAGATGAGGCCGGCGGCGCAGGCAATGCCCTCCGGGCACGCGGCGCCCAGGGGCGCGCCCTGGCAGACGCCGCCGGCACCGCAGGTGAGGCCGTTGGGGCAGTGCTCGTCGGCGAGGCAGTGCACGCAGGCGCCGGCGGGGCTGCAGTGGCCGGGGCCGGGCACGGTGCACTGGGCGTCGGCGCTGCAGGCGACGCAGACGTTGCCGGCCGAGCAGACGGGCTTGTCCCGCGGGCAGTCGGCGCCGGTGCCACACTCCACGCAGGAGTACGAGGCCGCGAGGCACTTGTTGGTGGGGCAGTCGGCGTCGCGCACGCAGCCGGTGAAGCGGCAGCGGCCGCCCTGGCAGCGCTCGCCGAGGCCGCACTCCACGTCTTCGCCGCAGGGCACGTCGGCCTGGCAGAAGCCGGCGCGGCACACGCCGTCCACGCCCGCCTCGCGGCAGCTCTCCGGCAGCGCGCAGGCGGTGGGCTCGACGCCGGCGTCCACCGGGCCCGCGTCGGGGGTGGGCGGCGACGGGCAGGCGCACAGCGCCGCGGCGGCGGCGAGCCACCACGCGCGTGACGGCCACGACGCTCTGCCCGGGGCGCTCGTCATCGGAAGCGGCAGCATAGCCACAACCCCCGCGCGGCTCACCCGCAGAAGTGGAGGATTGCGGCCTCCAGGACGGCCGCGGCGCGCTCCAGCTGCGCCCTGGGCACGTGCTCGCCGGTGCGGTGGGCGGCGGCGATGTCGCCGGGCCCGAAGACGACGGGCGTGGCGCCGAGCTGGACGAGCTGCGGCCCCTCGGTGCCGAAGGCGACGCACGCCGCGGCCTTGCCGGTTTCGCGCGCGAGGAACTCCACCACGTCGGCGCCCGCCGGCGTGTCGTAGCCCTGGTCCATGCGCAGCGGGGTGACGGAGGCCTCGAAGCCGGGCTCCTCGCGGGCGCACTCGTCGCGCAGGCGCTCCACGTCGCGCAGCACCGCCTCCACCGCCTGCCCGGGGAGCGGGCGCCACTCGACGGTGAAGCGGCACGCCCCGGGGATGACGTTGCGCGCCTTGCCGCCGGACAGAAGGCCCACGTTGAGCGTGGGGAACGGCGGCGCGAAGGCCGGGTTGGTGGCCGCGCGCAGGGGGCCCTTCGCGTACGCCTCCAGCTTCGCGAGCAGCCGGGCGGCCCGGAAGATGGCCGACGCGCCCTGGTCCGGGTAGGCGCTGTGGCCCTCGGCGCCGCGCACCTCGACGTCGGCGAGGCAGTAGCCCTTGTTGGCGCGAATGGGCGTGAGGCCGGTGGGCTCGCCGATGATGGCCCGGCGGCAGTGGCCCTTCTTCGCCTCGACGAGCTGCTTGGCGCCTTCGCAGCCCAGCTCCTCGTCGGCGGTGAAGACGAGGAGGAGCGGCCGGTGGAGGCGGGCCTTCGCCTTCACCGCGGCGGTGACGGCGGCGGCGATGAAGGTCTGGGTGTCGCAGGCGCCGCGGCCGTAGAGGTTGCCGTCGCGCTCCGACAGCCGCAGCGCGTCGGTCCACGTGACGTCGATGGGCACGCAGTCGGTGTGGCCGACGAGGGCGAGCTCCGGCAGGCCGTCGCCGACGCGCGCGAGCAGGTTGGCCTTCTCGACGCCGGCCTCGTCGGCGTAGCGCACCCGCTCGCAGGCGAAGCCGAGGGCCGAGAGGCGCAGCTCCAGCGCGTCGATGACGGGCACGTTCGACCGGGTCGACGTGGAGTCGATGGCCACCAGCTCCGCGAGGAGCTCGACGAGGCGGTCGGACATGGGGGCGGTCTACCTCAAGAGCCCTTCCGTGCGCAGCGGGGAGGTCGGCCGTCAGGCCCTGGTGAACGGCGCATCACCCGCTGCCGGCAGAGCGCATGCGGCGCACGATGTCGTCCCAGGCGCGCACGCGCTCGTCCTCTTCGCCCATGGCCTCGACGACGAGTGCCCGCACGCGAGCGGCATCCAGGCTCGCAGCGCTCGCGACGAGGCGCTCGAGGTCGAGCAGGTTCTTGGGCCGGAAGAAGAGGAGCTTGAAGCAGCTCAACAGCTCGGCCGAGAGGAACCACACGGCCACGCCGTCGACCGCCGCGGCCACGCGCGTCCGCAGCGCCTCCCAGGAGAGGTCGATGCTGGGCAGGAAGACATCGATGCGAATCGAGTCCGCCCAGCAGAAGAAGACGCCGTTCTCCACGCCCTCGGTGCGCGCGCTCGCCGCGTCCACGCGGACACCGAGCCGGGCGAGGAGCTCGAGCAGCGCGTCGAGCTGCTCGGGCTTCACGAAGACGTTCAGGTCGACGTCTTGCGTCGAGCGGGACACGCCGTGCACGCCGAGCGCGAGCGCGCCACCGACGGCGTAGGGAAGGCCTGCCGCCTCGAGCTCTCGAGCGAGCTCGACCGCCAGCGAGAGGGCGTCGGTGGCCTTCAGCGCCACGGAATCCTGGCCTTCTGGCGCAGGCGCGCCAGCGCGCGCTGCGACGGCTCGGGCAGTGGGTCGCGCTCGCGGAGCGCCCGCTCCCGTGCCCCGGGCGACATGGCCGCGAGCACCTTTGCGCCGGTGCGACTCGCTGCCTTGAGCGCCTCGATCCGCTCCGCTTGCGACGACGCGCGGACCCGGGCGTATTCCTCTGCGTCGGCCCGCGCGTGCGCGGCCCGCACGCGGTCGATCCACGCGTGGATGGCCTTCGTCATTCGCGGTGAAGCCTGGCACTCGCGCGGTGGCGCCGGGGCTGCGCCGTCCTGCTGCGCCACGGCAATCGGCGGCAGCGCCGCAAGACACTATGCTGCCCGCATGCGGCCCGCCCAGCGCCCGACGCAGCGTCCCGCCGCGCCTCCGCCGGTGCCCTCCGCGTCAGTGCGCCTCGCGCGGGCGTGGGCGCACCACCCCGTCATCGCGCTGGCCCGCCACAAGAAGCGCATCGTCTTCTACCGGCAGTTCCACTCGCTGTTGCGCGCCGGCGTCGCGCTGCCGGTCGCCTTCGCCGAGCTCTCGAAGTACGCGCCCGACGACGCCTTCGCGGTGGCGCTGCGCACCGTCTCGCATGAGGTGCAGGCCGGCGCGACGCTGGCCGAGGCGATGCGCGGGCACACCGGCCTCTTCGACGACGTGAACGTCGAGCTGATCGCCTTCGCGGAGGAGGCCGGCAAGCTCGACCCGGTGCTGACGGCGCTCATCGCCCACCTCGAGGAGGTGCAGCAGCTGCGCTGGCGGGTGGTGATGATGTCCCTGTGGCCGTTGTACCTCGCCGGGGCGTTCGTCTTCGTCGGGCCGCTGTTGACGGTGGCGCAGTCGGTCAAGTCAGCCGGCGACGTGGGCAGCTCGTACCTCGGCGGGCTCGTGGGGAACCTGGCGGTGGTGGGGTCCATCGTCGGGCTGGTGTTCTTCGCGCCGCTGCTGCTGGCGGCGTTCGCCCTGGAGCTCCCGTGGGACCGCTTCAAGCGCCGGGCCCCGCTGGTCGCGGGCGTGGTGCGCAACCTGTACGCCTCGCGCCTGGTGATGACGCTGGGCCTGGGCCTCGACGCTGGGCTCGAGGTGATGCGGGTGCTGGAGGTGGCAGTCCGGGCCACGGGCAGCCCGTCGCTGCTGGCGGCGCTGCCGGGCGTGACGGCGCACCTGCGCGGCGGGGGCACGCTCACCGACGCCCTCGGCACGCTGGGGCTGTTGGACCGTTCGGCGCTGGGCGCGCTGGCCGTCGCGGAGCGGACGGGCGACTACTCCACCACGCTCGACCGCCTGGCGAAGGAGCTCCAGGCGTCGTCGGTGCGGGCGATGGTGGTGCTGGTGGTGGCGCTGGTCGTCCTCGTGGCCGGCACGCTGCTTGTGAAGATCGTCGTGGCGATGCTGGGCACGCTGTTCGGCCCGGTGAAGAGCTACTACGACGCGGTGGGGAGCGGCGACGTGGACAAGCTCGGCGGGCCGTGAGAGTGCGTGCGCTCATCTGGGCATGAGGCCGCCCGGGTCGAGCTGCCACGCCTCGCGCTGTTGGCGTCCGGTGGGCGTCCCGGTCACAACGCCCGCATGGCCAGCCGATGCCACGGATGAGCTACGCCGACTACAAGGCCCTGGAGCGGTCGTCTCCGGAGCGCCACGAGTTCCTCCGCGGCGAGGTCTGTGCGATAGGTGGGGGGAGCCCCTCGCACTCGTTCATCGCCGCGAACATCGCGGTGGCCTTCGGGCAGGCGCTCAAGGGCAAGCCGTGCAGCGTCTTCACGTCCGACCTTCGGGTGCGAGTGGTGGAGACGGACCGGACGACCTCCCCGGACGTGACCGTCGTCTGCGGAAAGCGGCAACTGGCGCCCGACGACGAGGACGCCGTCACCAACCCGGTCCTGATCGTCGAGGTGCTGTCCGACTCGACCGAGGCGAGCGACCGCGGCGAGAAGTTCGCCCACCTGCAGCGCCTGGCCTCGCTCCAGGAGTACGTCCTCGTCTCCCAGCACGGCCGCCGCATCGAGGTCTTCCGCCGAAGCGAGAGCCCGACGTGGACCCTCATTCCGCACACCGAGGGACGGGTGGAGCTCAAGTCCGTGGCCGCGGCGCTCGACATGGCCGACGTCTACGCGGACCCGACCGCCTGACGCGCGCGCCGGCGCCCGGCGACGGCGAGGGCGACGAGCGGCGCGTGGGGAGCGACCACCGGTCCCACTGCGAGCTCCCGCGGGGCGGGCTCTCCGACGCGCCGAAGTGGACGACGCGGGCGTACGCGCTGCGGTCCTCCACCGACGGCGGCACGTGGCCGCGCGACGCGACGTTCTGCACCCCGGCCTGGAGCAGCCGCGCGCCTGGACGGTGGCGCCGCCAGCCGTGGGCGGCGCAGCATGCGCGTTGGCTGCCTCCGCCGACGCCATCGGGTGGGTGCAGCTCGACCCGGGAGCACGACCGACCCAGGCCGCGGCCCCGACCCCTCGCGATTCGCGGCGGTGCATCGCCGGTGAGCCACCACGGCACGATCGGTGCAGCGCCTGGGCAGCGACCGGAGCGGGACCTCGCCAATGAACGTGATCCAGACACGCGTCGCCGTCGTGAGTGTGGACGAGCACGGGATTGCGCGAGTGGTCGCCGACCACACCGATCCGCTGACGCTCGCCGATGCGCAGGAGGTCGTCGACGCGGTGGGCAAGGTCGCGCAGCTCCGCGGTGGGGGTCCTGGGCGCAGCGTGCCCATCTTGATCGACGCTCGTCGCGCTGGACCGATCACCCGGGAAGCCAGGGAGTTCTTCGTGGGTGACCGGCCCACGACCGGGACGGCGGCGCTGGCGTTTCTCGTCGGTTCGCCGGTGACGCGGGCCATCGGCAGCTTCTTCCTGAAGGTCCAGCGGCCGAGGGTGCCCTCCAGCCTCTTCACCTCCGAGGCGCACGCGATGGTCTGGCTCAGGGGCTTCGCCAAGTGACGTCTCCCGAGACCGACCCCCGCCTCGACCGGGTCCTTTCAATGATCACCGCGTTCGCGTCAGGCGACTTCGCGGCCACGGTCGCGCCGTCGGGCAAGGCGGACGAGCTCGACGCCATCATCATCGGTCTCAGCATGCTGGGCGAGGAGCTGGCCGAGAACGTCAGGAGGCTGCAGGCGACCCATGACCAGCTCCTTCAGGCGGAGAAGCTGGCGGGCATCGGCCAGCTCGCCGGCGGCTTCGCGCACGAGATCAACAACCCCCTGAGTGTGATCTACGGCTTCGCGCAGCTCCTCCAGGCCAGCGTTCCCGAGGGGGATCCGCTCAGGGTCCCCGTCACGTCCATCGCGCGGGAGTCGCAGCGCTGCACTGCGCTCGTCCGCGAGCTGCTCACCTTCTCGCGCACCGCGGAGCCAGGGACCCAGGCCGTCGATCTCAACACCGTGGTGCGCGCGTCGGCGCTCATGCTCGAGGCCCGGGCGAAGACCCTTCGGATGAGCGTGGTCCAGGAGCTCGCCGACGGGCTCCCCGCGATCCGCGCCAACCGCACCCAGGTCGAGCAGGTGATCATGAACCTCGGCATGAATGGCCTCGATGCCATGCGCCCGGGGGGAGCCGTCACGCTGCGGACGATCGGAGAGCCCGACGGAGTCCGCCTGGAGGTCGCGGACACCGGCGCGGGGATCCCCGAGGCGCTCCGGTCGCGAGTCTTCGAGCCGTTCTTCACCACCAAGGAGGTCGGCAAGGGCACCGGCCTCGGCCTCAGCATCGTGCGCGAGATCGTGCGGCGACACAGCGGCGCCATCGACGTCGCCAGCGAGCCCGGGCGGGGCACAACGATGAAGGTGCGCTGGCGGTGCGGACCATGAGGCTCCTCGAGACGACGCCGGCCACCATCCGCGAGCTGTGGAACGAGTGCGGACCTCGCCTCGGGCCGTCGCCGTACGTGGACGAGGTCGCTGCCGCCGCGGTGAGCGCGCTCTACGAGCGGTTCGCCGAGTCGCTGGTGTTGGCCCGGGCGTTCCTGACCATTCCGTTCCAGCACCTGCCTGGGCGGCAGCAGGCCTTCGCGACGGCGGCGGCGCGCGCGGTCGGGCTGGACGCGGAGCTGAGGCCCACCACGCCCGTGCACTCGCTGCTCGCCACCAGGGGGTGCGACGAGCGCTGGAACGACGCACGGAGGTCCAGCGGTCACGTCGCGATCCCACTGCTCTCCGAGGCCTTCGTCGGGTCCATCCCGATGATGTCGAGGCTCCTCAAGGCCCTGGGGTTGCCGCTCACCTGGGTTCAGGACCCCGGCGCGATGATGGCCCGTCAGGTGCTCGGCGCCGAGACGGGCTTCTTCCACGTGGAGGACGCCTCGAGCGCGATCGACGAGCTGGGGCGCAAGATCATCCCCGCTCAGGAGTTCGTCGCCCGCCACGCGGTGAGCTCCGTCTTCGCGGTCGGGGGCGCAGCGTTTGGCGGCGCGCTCCTCGTCCTCATCTTCTTCAGCCGCGACCGCGTCGGTCCGGGGACCGTCAGGGTGTTCATGCCGCTGGTCAACCTGCTCAAGGCGGTGCTGATCGAGCGGTGCTCGACGACGAGGGTGTTCGCGCCGCGCACCGGCGAAGGCCTGGGCGAGGCCGGGGCATGAGCCCGCTCGAGACGGCGGCGGTGAGCCGCCTCGGCACGGCCATCAGCCTCATCGGCCAGGGGGCGCTCTCCGACGCGCGCGAGGCGCTCGAGGCGCTCGAGGCGCAAGGCCCGACGGCGCTCTCGGAGCTGATCCAGCCGCTGGCGCTGCTCGCCGCGCACCTGGGGCGATCGCTGGCCTCGAAGGAGACGGCGCTGGCGGCCCTCCAGTTCTCGTTGCTGGAGCTCGAGGCCGCCAGGGAGGACCTCCGCGCCAGAGCTGAGATGCTCCGCGAGGCCCAGAAGCTCGAGTCGGTGGGCCAGCTCGCGGCGGGCATCGCCCACGAGGTCAACAACCCGCTCGGCGTCATCCTCGGCTTCGCGCAGGGCATCGAGCGCCGGCTCGCGGAGGGCGACGCGCTCAGCCTCCCGGTCTCCTCCATCGTCCGAGAGGCGCTGCGCTGCAAGAGCCTGGTTCAGGAGCTCCTGGTGTTCTCGCGCACTGCCGCGAAGAGCAGCGAGCCGACGGACGTCAACAAGGTCGTCCACTCGGCGATGGTGCTCCTGCGCGCGAGGGCCACGACGCTGCACGCCGTCCTCGAGGAGGAGCTGCGATCTGCCCCGACCATCGTCCTGGCGAACCGGACGCTGCTGCAGCAGGTGTTCGTGAACCTCGGCAACAACGCGCTGGACGCGATGCCACAGGGCGGAACGCTCAGCGTTCGAACCAACGACACGGCCGACGGCGCCGTCCAGGTCGAGGTGCGCGACACCGGCTCGGGGGTTCCCGACGCGATCCGGCACCGCGTCTTCGAGCCGTTCTTCACCACCAAGGAGGTCGGGAAGGGAACCGGCCTCGGCCTCAGCCTCGCACACGAGATCGTCACCCAGCACGGGGGGGAGATCAGCCTCGAGAGCGAGCTCGGGGCGGGCACGACCGTTCGCGTGCGTCTGCCTCGCCTGAAGCCGGCGAGGACGATCCCCGCCGACGAGGGAGCAGGGCCATGACGGCCCCGGCCAGCGTGAACGGCGCCGTCCTCGTCGCCGACGACGAGCCGGGCATCACCGACCTGCTCGAGTGGGAGCTGGAGAGCAAGGGCTACGAGGTCGTCACCGCCGCCAGCGGCCTGCTCGCGGTCGAGCAGCTCCACCGGGCCGAGTTCGACGTCGTCATCACCGACGTGCGGATGCCCGGGCTGACGGGGCTCGACGTGCTCAAGGTGGCGAAGGAGCGGGCGCCCGAGACCGAGGTCATCGTGATGACGGCGGTCGCGGACGTCGAGAGCGCGATCGAGTGTGTCCGCGGCGGCGCCTTCGACCTCGTCCAGAAGCCGTTCGAGGCGACCAGCCTGCTGGCGATCGTGGCCCGCGCGCTGGAGCGGCGCGAGCTCCGCGCGGCCACCGCCCTCTACCGGGCCAGCAGGGCGATCCTCGCCAGCGACGCGCAGCAGCGGCTCCCCGAGGTCGTCGTCGACGTGACCATGCGGGTGATGGGCGCCGATCATGTGTCGCTGATGCTCCAGGGCGGCGACGGCAAGCTCTACATCGCGCACTCGCACGGCCTGTCTGCCGAGGTTCAGGCAGCGACGCAGCTCGAGCTCGGCGAGCGGATCGCTGGGCGCATCGCGGCGTCACGCGAGCCGGCGCTGATCTCCAACGGGGCGTCGGAGGACGCGAGGTTTGGCGGCGTCGTGCGGCTTGGCCAGGTGCAGTCGAGCATCGTCTGCCCGCTGGCGGTCGAGGAGCGCCTGGTGGGCGTGCTGAACGTCGGCCGGGTGGCCACGGCGCGGCGGTTCTCCCGGCACGACCTCGATCGGGCCGTGGCGCTCGCCTCGCAAGTGCTGCTGGCGCTGGAGAACCGGCGCCTCGTCGAGCAGATCGCCGCCTCCGAGCGGCTGGCCTCGGTCGGTGAGCTCGCTGCCGGCGTGGCGCACGAGATCAACAACCCGGTGACGTACGTGCTAACGAGCCACGTGCTCCTCAGGGAGCGGCTCGAGGCGCTCTTCGAGCTGGCCGCGCTGCTGGAGGGCGACACGAGCCGGGGCGGCGCCGCCGACGCGTGGCGGCGGATGGGCGGCCGGGCTGCGCTCGATGAGTTCCGTGACGTCCTGGGCGATGCAGAGGAGGGCGCCGGCCGGATCCGCGAGATCGCGACCGATCTGCGGTCACTCGCGCGCGCCGAGACGGGGCCTCCGGCGCTCGTGGACCTCAACGACGCAATCCGCTCGGCGCTGCGCATCGCCGGAGCCGAGTTGCGTCGAACGGCCACCCTCTCCACGGAGCTCGGCGCGGGCGTCGAGGTCACCGGGCACGTCGGCCGGCTCTCGCAGGTCTTCATCAACCTCCTGGTGAACGCTGCGCAGGCCATGGGCGAGCGGCGGGGCGAGGTCGCGGTGACCTCAGGGCGCGACGGTGAGTGGATCTTCGCCCGCGTCAGGGACACCGGCCTTGGCATCACGCCAGAGGCCCTGCGCCGCATCTTCGAGCCCTTCTTCACCACCAAGGCACCGGGCAGAGGGACCGGGCTCGGGCTGACGCTCAGCCGGAAGATCGTCCGGGAGCACGGCGGCGAGCTGACCGTCGAGTCAGCTCCCGGGGGGACGACGTTCGTCGTCACTCTCCCAGCGGCGAAGCGCGCTTGAGCTGGCCGACTGACGGCGACTCGGCGAGCGCGACGACCAGTACCTTCTTCCTGGGCTCGTCCATTCGCGCGTCTCCTCCTGCCAGCGCCCGCCGCGGGTGAGTCCTCGTCGCCCGGCACGGCCGCCGCATCGAGGTCTTCCGCCGAAGCGAGAGCCCGACGTGGACCCTCATTCCGCACACCGAGGGACGGGTGGAGCTCAAGTCCGTGGCCGC
>JACRCY010000385.1 GCA_016218785.1 Deltaproteobacteria bacterium | reverse complement strand
TCACCCCAAGAATCAGCCTCTCCGAGGGGGTTGAGTGCCATAGGTGCCTGGTCAATTCCGGCAACTTGTAAGCGCCTCGCCTCTGCAATATCGATCGCTTGCGTCGCTGGCGCGCGAAAACGGGGCAGCGCGAATAGCTCACGTCGGACTCGTCTAGCCACTGCGCCTCTTCGCGCTGCTCCTCGAACGCCCTCGCGACGTGGTCGGCGAAGGCCGCCCCGCGCGCTCGCGCGGCCTGCAACGCCGCGATCTTCTCCCCGAACGTCTCGTGCATGAAGCGGGACAGCTGCACGGGCGAGAGTCGCATCCGCCGCTCGACGCCGAACTCCTCGAGCGCGAGCTGCATCTCCCGCGCCGTCTGGAAGCGCTCGCGCGGCGGGCGCCGCAGCCCCTTCATGACGATGCGCTCGAGCTCCGGTGGGTACCCGGACACGACGCTCGACGGCGGCGGCGGGTCGGTCTCGATGATCGCCTTGAGGACGCCGAACTCCGCGCGGCCGTGGAACAGGCGCTTCCCGGTAGTGAGCTCCCACAGCACGATGGAGGTGGAGAAGACGTCGCTGCGCCGGTCGAGCGGCTCGGAGCGGGCCTGCTCCGGAGACATGTAGCGGATCTTGCCCTTCAGGGTGCCGACGCGAGTCGCGGCCGAGGCGCGGGTCGACGCCTTGGCGATGCCGAAGTCGACCAGCTTGACCTCGCCCTCGTACGTGACGAGGACGTTCTGCGGCGAGACGTCACGGTGGACGATGTTCTGCGGTTTCCCGTCGAACCCTGTCCGTTCGTGGGCGTAGTGCAGCCCGGCGCACGCGTTGATCACGATGTTCAGGGCGTGGTCGAGAGGCAGCCCCTTGCCCGACGCGCGAACGGCCCGCCTGATGCGGCTCACGTCCTCGCCCTCGAGGAACTCCATGGCGAGGAAGTACTGGCCGTCGACGGCGCCGATGTCGAAGACCTGCACGATGTTGGAGTGGTGCAAGGTCGCCGCGATGCGCGCCTCGTCCAGGAACATCCTGGTGATCTCGGGCTCGGTGGCGAGGTTCGGCAGGATGCGCTTGATGACGACGTACTTCTCGAACCCCTCGATCCCCGTGGCGCGCGCCAGGAGGATCTCGGCCATGCCGCCCGTGGCGATGTGCCGCAGGATCTCGTACTTGCCCAGGCGTTTCGGGTGGCCGCCGGGCGCCTGCGACACCGTCGGTGGTTGTGCCGTCCGCAAGCCGGGGTATTATACCATGACGCTCGACGGGAAATCGCCGGTGACCGAGGGGCTGAAGAAGGCGCGGTACGCGCTCTCGTTTCTGCGCCGCGGGCTCGTCCACACGAACCTGCAGCTCCTCTACCAGTGCAACTTCCGCTGCCAGATCTGCGACTTCTGGCGGCCGGAGTTCCAGGGCGCGCCACGCCTCTCACTCGCCGACTACTGGGGCATGACGCGAGCGATGGCGCTCACCCCGCGCGCGTGAGGCGGCGCGCGCGCCAGCGCGCCTGCTGCCACGCCTCCGCCACGAGGGAGGCGGGGTCCTCGAGCAGCAGCGAGAAGCCGAGGGCGCAGGCGGAGTGGCAGCGGGTGTCGCAGCGGGGCTGGGGCCCCAGCCGCCCCTGCGCCCGCCAGCGGATGGCGTGGAGCTTGGCGGCGCTGCGCCGCACGGCGCCCCGCTCAGGCGGCGCCCCGCAGCTGGCCGAGCGCGCGCAGGAAGTTGCCGCCCAGGATCTTGCGGATGCACCCCTCGCCGAAGCCCCGGTCGAGCATGAGCTGCACCAGGCGTGGCAGCTCCAGGCAGGTGGGCATGTCGCGCGGAGTGGTGATCAGGCCGTCCCAGTCGCTGCCGAGGGCGGCGTGGTCCTCGCCCACGGTGTGCACGACGTGCTGGAGGTGATCGACGACGAGGGCGGCCCCCTTGCTCCGCCCGTCGCCGAGGAAGCCGTACTCGTAGATGACCCCGACGACGCCGCCGGTGTCGGCCACGGCGCGGAGCTGCCCGTCGTCCACGTTGCGCCAGTGCGGGTGCACGCCGCTGACGCCGGTGTGGCTCACCACCAGCGGCTGGGAACGGTCGTGCGCCGCCACCGCGTCGAAGAAGCCGCGCCGGTTGATGTGAGCGAGGTCCACGAAGATCCGCTGCGCGTTCAGCTGGCGCACCAGCTCGATCCCCAGCGGCGTCAGGCCCTCCCCGCGCCGGAGGTTCACCGGGAAGCTGGACGTGCCGACGGGGGAGGTCGAGAGGTGCACGAGCGTGACGAGGACCACGGCGTCGCCGGCGCGCTCGAGCGTGGCCGCGTCCCCGCCGAAGGCGTTGCCCCCCTGCACCGCGATGAAGGCGGCGTGCTTGTCGGCGGCGCGCGCCGCCGCGTAGTCGGCCGCGGTGCGGGCCACGAGCACGTCGCCCGGGCAGGCCACGAGGAGGTCGCGGAGGCGCCGCAGGTTCTCGGTGAAGGCGTGGGCGCGGCCCGCGGCCGAGCGGAACGGGTTGGTGGTGATGACCCACAGCGCGCCGGTGACGCGCGCCTCGCGCAGGCGCGGCAGGTCGGTGTGGCTGTAGAAGCGGGCGTCGAAGAGCCCGCTCCCGTGGCGCTGCGTGGGGTCGTAGACGCCCAAGCGCTTCCAGATGAAGCTGTCGACGTGGAGGTCGATGACGTCGCTCGCCAGGTAGAGCTCCACGGCCTCCCGCGCGATGCCGAGGCGGCGGGCCCAGGCGGCCGGATCGGAGCGGTGGTCCGGGGACGCGAGGCTGCACATGGCGCGCATCATAGTCCAACGCGGCGTATGATGGGGCCGCCCATGCGTGCCCGGCCCCCCCGGCAGGCGGGCCCGAGGCACAGGAGGACCGGGAGGACGAGGAGGGCTACACCTTGCAGACGCCGTTCTGGCAGGTCGTGCCTCCACCGCACACGATACCGCAGCCGCCGCAGTTGGAGTTGCTGGTCTTGATGTCGACGCAGGCCGCGCAGTGGCGGAGTCCGGCACCGTCCAGCGGAGTGTCGCAGAAGCCGGTGCCGCAGACGCTGTTGTCCACGCAGGCCGTGGTGTTCGCGCAGAGGTAGTACGGCGGGGCGCACGGCGCGCAGCACCGGAACCCGAGGTCGGGGTGGTAGTACGTGGCGTCGGCCGAGAGGAAGGCGAAATCGCACGTGAGCGCGAGGGAGATGTTGTCGTAGCCGCCGCCGCGGATGCGGAACGCCGGCGGCGCCGTCACCACCTGCGTCGCGGTCCACTCGCGCAGGTTGCCGCTCATGTCGTACACGCCGTCCTCGCTCACGCACGTGTCGGGGGTGTGGGGCAGGGGGCACCCGTACGCCGAGCCGGTGGGGAGGGCGTAGTTGTCGTTGCCGCCCGCGCAGTCCGGGTCGTAGTCCCAGCCGTTGCACGCGTCGGCGTCGAAGGCGTTGCCGTACGGGTAGGTCCGGTTCGACGGCCCGGCGCACGCCTGGTGCCACTCCTGCTCCGTGCACAGGCGCTTGCCGCCGCCGGCGCACGCCGCGGCCGCGTCCACGTGGGTCACGCTCTGCCACGGCATGACGCCGACCTTGGAGCACGACCGGTGCTCGAGGGCCCCGCCCGACCCGACCAACGCGTCGGGACGCGAGGCCTCGTAGGTGTCGATGTAGAAGTCGAAGCCGGCGGCGACCACGTGACGCATGTCGTTCGTGGCCCCGGCCGCGATGGCGTCGTCGACGAGGCCGTTGCAGTCCTCGTCGGTGCCGTCACAGGTCTCGGTGCCGGGCGCGGTCTGGGCCTTGCACGTCGGCGCTCCGCACGCCATGTCGCACACCGCGCTGTCGCCGGTGCCGGTGCAGCTCGCGGGGTCGGTCGGGTCGGTGCACCCCTCGCAGAGCCACCGCCCGTAGCCGCGGCAGGTGCCGTACACCACCGGTCCCCAGCTCCCGTCCTGCTCGCAGTGCGAGTTGTTGGCGTGCGCCAGGAAGAAGATCTCGTCGATGGAGCCGTCGCAGTTGTTGTCGACGTTGTCGCAGCGGCTCTCCTGGGCGGCGATCTCGTTGAGGCCCACCACGTCGACCGTGGCGGGGTAGTCGCACACCCACGTCGTGATGGTGACGGCGTAGGTGATGTCCGAATCGGGCGCGGCGTAGTTGATGTCGACGCTGCCCTGGAGGCCCGACCCGTTGGCCGCGGCCAGGGTGATGGTCCCATTGCTGGTGAGGCTCCCCTGGGCCACCAGGTCCGCGGGGAGCATCGTGGGCTCCCGGTACAGGCTGACCGTGCGCGTGGGGCTGCTGAAGGTGATGGCCACATAGACGACCCCGGCGTCGGTATTGATGTCGTCGGCCCCCTGGATGACCCAGTTGGAGAGCTGGTTCTGATCGTCGCCGGTCTCCCCGAGCGGCGTCGGGGTGTAGGGCGTGCACTGGTGCGTCGAGCACATGGTCAGCGTGATGTCCGCGTCGGCCTGGACGTAGGTGATCGTGACGCTGCCCGACAGGCCCGACCCGCTCTGCGCCCCGAGGGTGACGGTGCCGTCGGCGTCGAGGCTCCCCTGGGCCACCAGGTCGGCGGGCTGCAGCGTGGCGGCCTTGAACAGCTTCACCGTCCGCGTCGGGGAGCTGTAGGTGATGGTGACGTACAGCACGCCCGCGTTGGTGTTGGCGAGCGTTGCGCCCTGGATCACCCAGCTCGAGAGCTGGTTGCCGTTGTCGCCGGTCTCCGCCAGGGGCGTCGTGTTGTTGGGGAGGCAGTGCACGGTCGACCCCGCGCAGGCGCCGAGGGTCCGGCAGAACGGGGGCGGCACGATCATGCCCGGGTCGGCCGCGTCGATCTTCCCGTTGCAGTCGTTGTCGACGCCGTCGCACACCTCGATGCCGCCGTAGACGCAGTAGTACTCGCAGCCGTTGAAGTAGTTGCCGTCGTTGTCCCAGTAGCTCGGCTTGCAGGTCCGCGCGCACGCGCCCGTGTCGCACCGGGGCGTCGCGTTGGCCATCTCGGGGTGCTGCGTGAGGTTGGTGCAGTCGTTCCCGCAGGTCCCGCAGTTCTTCACGTCGGTCTGGAGGTCGAAGCCGTTGCTCGGGAACCCGTCGCAGTCGGAGTCCTGGCCCGCGACGTCGCAGATCTCCGCCACCGGCCCCTGGTAGCCCACGCAGGCGAGGTTCCCGGTCACGCACTGCCTCGTGCCGGTCCGGCACTCGCCGATGCAAGTCCAGAGGCCGCCCGACAGGGTGCAGCCGGTCGGCGCGTCGTAGCAGACGTCGCCCACGCCGGCCATGGAGCCGTCGTCGGCCGTGCCGTTGCAGTCGTTGTCCTTGCCGTCGCAGAGCTCGGGCACCGGGGTCACGGCGCCGGTGCAGGCGCCCCAGCCGCTGAGGCCGTTGCAGGTCGAGGCGCCGAGGCGGCACAGCCCGACGCACGTGCTCGTGGCGACGTTGCAGCCCGGCGTGGCGTCCGGGTAGCAGGGCCTCGGCGGGAGGCTGTCGTCGGTCTGGCCGTTGCAGTCGTTGTCGAGCCCGTCGCAGACCTCCTGCGTGGGGCCGACGTCGTCGTTGCAGACCAGGCTCCCGGCGGAGCAGGATTGCGTCCCCGTCGCGCAGGTTCCGAGGCAGGTCCAGTTGCCGCCCGCGAAGGTGCAGCCGAGGCCCTTCGTGTAGCACGCGGCGCCCACGCCGGGCAGCGTGCCGTCGTCGGCCACGCCGTTGCAGTTGTCGTCGATCCCGTTGCAGGTCTCGGTCTGCGGGGTCAGCGCGCCGGGGCACGAGCTCCAGCCCGACG
>JACRCY010000043.1 GCA_016218785.1 Deltaproteobacteria bacterium | reverse complement strand
GCGCCCCGCGTCGCCCCGCGCCACCTGGCGGCGTGTGCGCCGCGCCAGCCGCATGGCGGTGGGCGGCCTGCTCGTCGGGGCGCTGGCCGCGCCCGGCCCGGCAGCGGGCGCGTCGGTGACGTGGGTGGCCAGCGCCACGCACAAGGTACGGCCCGGCGATCCGGTGGGCACCTCGACCGCGGCGAGCCTCGCCGCGGCCCGGAACGAGTTCGAGGCCTTCCAGGTCGTCGTGGTCGGCCCGGCCAACGGCGTCTCCGTCAGCGCCAGCGACCTGCAGGGACCGCGGACCATCGGTGGAGTCGTGCTCTATCGCGAGGCGCTCATAGACCTGGCCAATGCTTCGGCCAGCGACGGGGCGACCGGACGCTTCCCCGACGCGCTCGTGCCCGACGTGGACGACGTGGTGGGGGAGAAGCGGAACGCGTTCCCCTTCGACGTCCCCGCCGGGGAGAGCCGCGCCGTCTGGGTCGAGGTCCTGGTGCCGCCCGACGCGCCCGCGGGCACCTACCAGGGCTCGGTCACGGTCCACTCCGCCCAGGGCGAGGTCGTCGTGCCGGTGAGCCTCACGGTGTGGGACTTCGCCCTGCCGTCGACGGCGTCGCTGAAGTCGACCTTCGGCCTGAGCTACGGCACCCTGCCCGCCGGCCACGGCGTGTCCGGGGACGAGTTCTCGCGGCTGCGGGCGCGCTACTCGCAGCTCGGCCTCGACCACCGCATCTCGTTGTCGAAGTTCGACGACGGCAACGTCGACATCGGCCACTTCGACACCTGGTTCGGGCCGCTCATGGACGGCACCGCGTCCACGCGTCTCCCCGGCGCCCGGCTCACCACGCTCCAGTACATGGGGGGCCCTGGCGCCCTCGCGGCGTGGGTCCAGCACTGCAAGGCGAAGGGGTGGTTCGAGCGCCTGTTCGACTACACCTGCGACGAGCCGCCTGCGACCTGCTCCTGGTCCGACATCCCGGCGCGGCGCGCCGTCGTGAAGGCCGCCGATCCGAGCTTCCGCACGCTGGTGACCACGATGATCGACGAGGCGGACGCGCAGGGGGTGGCCTCCTCCATCGACATCATGGTGCCCGTCATCAACTTCCTGCGGGCCCCGGCGGACGCGGACCCGTACGCGCCGTTCCTCGCCGGGAGCCCGCTCCGGGAGCTGTGGCTCTACCAGAGCTGCATGAGCCACGGCTGCGGCGGCTCGGCCGAGGGCTGGCCCAGCACCATGATCGACGCGAGCGCGGTGCGCAGCCGGGCCATGGAGTGGATGTCGTTCCAGCGCGGCGCCACCGGCGAGCTGTACTGGGAGACGACCTTCGCGTACTCGCACGACGCCTGGGCCAACCAGTGGGACTTCACCGGCAACGGCGACGGCACGCTCTTCTACCCGGGAACGCCGGCGCGGATCGGCGGCGCCACGCACATCCCGGTGGCGTCGATCCGGCTCAAGATGATCCGGGAAGGGATGGAGGACTACGAGTACCTCAAGCGGGTCGCCGACCTCGGCGACCCCGGCCTGGCCACCCAGCTGGCCGCGGCGCTGTTCCCCAACGCGCAGGCGGCCGACGTCTCGGTCGACGCCCTCATGGCGGCGCGGGCGCAGCTGGCGGCGCGCATCGTCGAGCTGTCGGGGGGGACCGTGGTGCCTCCGGGGGACGGCGGCGTGCCCTCGGGCGACGGCGGCTTGACCCCGGGCGCCGGCGACGCCGGCGTCGCGGCCAGCGATGGGTCGGTCCCGGTCGGCCCGTCTGGGCCCGACGGCGCAACGACGGGCCGACCCGACTCGCAGGGCGGCGCCGGCGCGGCCTCGCTCATGGGCGGCTGCCAGGCGGCCGGCACATCGTCCGCGATGTCGCTCCTGTTCCTCGTCGGGCTGCTGCCGTGGTCGGCGGGGCGGGCCCGCCGCGTCGGCCGCTAGGATGCGCCATACCGTGGTAGCATTCCAGGAGGGAGTGGCACCGGGCGCTGGCGCCCGGCCAGGAACGTGGTCGCCGGTCGAAGACTCGCAGTCGCCGTCGCGCTGGCGCTCGGCCTGGGGACCGCCGCGTGCGTGTCGCTGCGGCCGGTGTTCTCGTGCTCCACCGACGAAGTGTGCGTCTCCGCGGGGGAGCAGGGGACCTGCGAGGCGGCCGGGGTCTGTGCCTTCCCCGATCGGTCGTGCCCGGGGAGCGGGCGCCGCTACGGGACCTACGCGGGTCCGGGGCTCGCCGGGGAGTGCGTGGCGGGGACGGCCGACGCGGGCGTCGATGCGGTGGACGACGCGAGCCCCGACGGCGCCGGCGAGGCGGGGAGCGACGGCGGCGGCGACGGGGCGCCCGAGGCGGGCCCGGACGGCGGCGATGACGGGCCGCCCGCGTGCGGGGATCTGGGCGAGCCGTGCTGCCCGGCCCCGGCCGACGCCTGCCACGGCGGGCTCGCGTGCGCCGGGGACGCCTGTTCGTGCGTCGCGCAGATCGCGGCCGGCGGCAACTTCGCCTGCGCGGTCAAGACCAGTGGGGCGCTGCTCTGCTGGGGCCAGAACAACAAGGGGCAGATCGGCGACGGTTCGCGGACGAATCGACCGACCCCGGTGACCGTCACCCTGCCGGGCGGCGTGGGGGTCGCCGCGGTGGCCCTGGGCGGCTATCACACCTGCGCCCGCGGCACCGACGGGAGCCTCTGGTGCTGGGGCGACAACTGGGCAGGTCAGCTCGGCGACGCGACCTGGAACAGCTCGAACGACCCGGTGGCGGCCGCGGTCACGCGGCCGGTCACGCGGGTCAACGCGGGGGGCACGCACACCTGCGCCCTCTACGACGACGACACGCTCTGGTGCTGGGGATGGAACCAGGACGGTCAGGTGGGGGACAGCTCGCAGACCAACCGGAACAGCCCGCAGCACATCCTCGATCAGGCAGCCGCGGCCACGGCCGGCGAGAACCACACGTGCGGCCTCCTGCTGAACGGTACGCTGTGGTGCTGGGGCGGCAACGGTGGTGGACAGATCGGCGACAACAGCCACACCACCCGACTGGCGCCGGTGGAGGTCTCGTCGTCATTCGCGCCGGTCGAGGTCATCGCGGGGGGGTACCACAACTGCGCCCGGACCGGCGCCGGCGGGATGTACTGCTGGGGGCAGGACTGGCAGGGCGCCCTGGGCGACGGCGGCGGGGACGACCGCCTGGTGGCCGTGTCGGTCCCGGCCTGGGGCACGGTCACCCGGCTCACCGCCGGCATCAACCACACGTGCGTGGTCCACACCGACGGGACCGCGCTCTGCTCGGGCGAGGACGCCGAGGGGCGCCTCGGCCACGGCGCAACCGGGAACCAGCTGACACCCGCAGCCGTCGTCGGGGGCCAGGCCTGGTCCGCGCTGGCCGCGGGGTACGGGCACACCTGCGGCCGCACGCGCACGGGTGGAATCTTCTGCTGGGGCGACAACACCTACGGCCAGAGCGGCGACGGTGCCGGCGGCGCCAACCGCCTCGAGCCGGCAGCCGTGTCACTCGGCTGCCCCTGACGCGGCCCCGGGGAGCGCGCGCCCCCGGCCGCGCCGCGCCGCTCCCCGGGGACTCGCCCCACCCGCGGCCGGGGCAGTCACCGGGGACTCCTCCCACCCGTGTCCTGGGGGTCTCCACCCCGGGCGCTGGCCCGGTTCTTGCCTCGATCGCGTGTCGAGGAGGGAGCCATCATGGCGAGTGACACGCATCGCAGTCGGTGGGCGCGGGCGGGGCTGGTCCTCGGCCTCGGCCTCGGGCTCCTGTCACCGTCGCGGGCTGGCGCCGAGGTGCTCTGGCGTGGCGACTTCGAGACCGGCGACACGTCGCAGTGGGACAGCGCGCAGTCCATGGGCCCGGACCGGCTGCGGGTGGTGACGAGCCCGGTGCGGCAGGGGACCTATGCGCTGCGGGTCGAGGTGCGCCAGGGCGACGATCCCATCAACGCGAGCGGCAACCGCAACGAGCTGGTCAAGCACGACAACGCTGCCGAGGGGCGCGAGCTGTACTACGGCTGGAGCACCCTCTGGCCGAGCGACTACCCGCTGACCCCGACGTGGCAGGTGTTCACGCAGTGGCACCACCCGGGAAACTCCGGGGCGCCGCCGGTGCGTTTCGTGCTCGGCTGCAGCGCCGGTGACTGCGGCGCGCCGCTGACGGACCAGCTCTTCTTCATCGTGAACGGCGGCGACAACGTCTGGACCCACCGGCCGCTCACGCGAGGGCAGTGGCACGACTTCATTCTCCACATCAAGTGGTCTGCGGATCCGGCGTCAGGGTTCGTGGAGCTCTGGTACGACGGCGAGGTGGTGCTGCCCCTGACGCACGTGCGCACGCTCTTCTCGTCGACCGACGTCAACTACCTGAAGCTCGGCCTGTACCGCGACGCCGCGACCCAGCCGACGGCCGTGCTCTACCACGACGGCATGGTCCAGGCGACGACGCTCGCGGAGGCGCAGCCCGCGGGACCGCCGCCGGACGCGGGCGTCAGCGACGCGACGGCGCCTTTCGACGGCGCCGCTCCGCCGGGATCCGACGCCGGGCCGCGGCCGGACGCGGGCGCCCCCGACGGAGAGGCGGCGCCGGACGGCGGGCCGCCGCCGACGCGCGATGGGCCCGCCGCGGACGGCGAGGGCACCGACTCGGCGGACGTCGACGGCGTGACTGGCTGCGCCTGCCGCGCGGCCGGTGGGGCGACCGCGGGCCCGCTCCTGCTCCTCGCCGGGCTGCTGCTGTGGTCGGCGCTGCGAGGCCGCCGCGCCCCTCCGGCCGTCCTCACCCCACCGCCCGGCTGCGCACGGCGAGGCCGAGGTTGAGCCGCAGCAGGCGGACGAACGCGGGGACCGCGCCGCAGGGGAGGAACAGGAGCAGCGGGCCGATGGACCGCACGAAGGGGCCGGGCTCCAGCTCCAGGCCGATGGCCATCCACGCCTTGGCGGTCTCGTAGTTGAGGTACTGGGCCAGCCCGTAGCCCAGGGGCACGGCGAGCAGGCTCGCGACGAGCCCCTGGGCGAAGACCTCGACGGCGAGGATCGCGGCGATGTTCCTGCCGGGCGCGCCCAGGCTCATGAGCGTCGCGTATTCCCCCTCCCGCTCGATGAGCGTCATGCCGAGCGCGGTCAGCATGAAGAGGATCGCGAGCACCGTGGTCAGGCCGATGATGATACGGGCGAAGAGCATGAGCGAGTCGGCCAGGTACTCGTTGACGGCCTGGCGCATCTCCTCGAGGAGGTTGACCCAGGCGATGTCCTCGCGCTTGAACAGCTCGGTGCGCGCCGCCTCGGCCGCCGCGGGGCCCCCGAAGTAGCAGAGCGCGGCGGTGTTCTTGCCGGGCGCGACGCCGAACACCTCCCGGGCGGTCTCGATGGGGACGAAGGCCATGCCGATGGTGAGGTCCTCGAGCCGCCCGACCACCTTGAGCTTGACGGTGCGGCCGCCGCTCTCGACCTCCACCAGCTGGCCGAGCGCGAAGCGGCGCTTCTCGGTGTAGCTCTGGTTGATGATGATCTCGCGGGCGTTGTCCGCGGAGAAGTGGCCCCCCTCCTTGAACACCAGCCGGCGGATCGGCGGGCGGTGCGGGATGCCGATGAAGTGGTAGTCCTTGCCGTCGAGCAGGCCGAAGCCGTCCACCACCGGCTCGCGGCCTCGCGGGGGGACGGCGGCGTAGACGCGGGCCTCCTCGTCGGCGGAGAGCGCGGCGCGGTAGCGCACGATGGCGTCGAACTTCTGCACGCTGAACTCCTGATCGACGTAGCGCTCCCACGAGCGCACGTTGGCCGTGAAGGCGGCGGCCATGGCGCCGGCGAGCGCGATCAGCGTCATGGTGGCGAGCGTGAGCGCCGGCCGCCGGAGCAGGTTGCGGAGCCCGTAGCGCCACGCGGCGGGGCCGAAGCGCAGCGCGGCCCGCCGGCGCGAGTAGCTGGGGGGCGCGTCGCCGCGCAGCGCCTGCGACGGGCTGAGCCGGAGCAGGAGCAGCAGGGGCGGCACGATGGCGGCCGCGGCGAGGAGCAGCGCGGCCGCGGCGCCGAGGCCGAGGAGGTCCCAGCAGAAGATGGCCCGCACCGGGGGGAGGCCGGCCGCCTTCGCGTAGGTCGCGGCCATGCCGACGTTCAGGCCGTGCGACAGCGGCACGCCGACCGCGGTGGCCACGGCCCACAGCGCGACCACCGCGACCAGGTGGGCGAAGAAGACGCGGACCGGCGCGTAGCCGAGGGCCAGCACCGCGGCCAGCTGCCGGCGCTGCGCCGCGATGAGGCGGCCGAAGGCCAGGAACGCGACGATGGCCGTGACGATGCCGATCAGGACTACGGCGAGCGGGAGGTAGACGTCGAACCCCTTCAGGTCCTCCTCGAGGAAGCGGTAGGCGAAGGAGTCGTGCTGGCGGGTGATGCGCTCGGGCTTCAGCGGCTGGAGGCGCGCGCGCACCGCGGCCTCGGCCGCGGCGGCGCGGCCCGGGGTGAACGCGAAGAGGAGCGAGTTGGTGAGCGGCTCGGCGAAGGTACGGCGCAGCGCGGCCGGGGAGGCGAACAGCACGCCGAGCGATCCCTTGCCGGGGATCAGGGTCTCGGGGTTGGCCGTGGGGAGCAGGAACTCGGGCGACCGGCCGATGCCGCGCACGACGAAGCGGCGGGCGCTGCGGTCGGGGTCGAGCACCAGCTCCTGGCCGATGGCGACCTCGTGGTACTCGGCCAGGGACTTCTCGATGACCACGCCGTCGGCGTCGTCGTCGGCGAGCCCGCGGCCGCTGAGGATCTCCAGCTTGTCGATGGCGGTGCCGGCGCGCTCGTAGATGACCACGGTCGGCAGCGACCGGGTGGCGGCTCCCGCCGGGCGCGAGGCGGAGGCGGGCGGCGCGGC
>JACRCY010000384.1 GCA_016218785.1 Deltaproteobacteria bacterium | reverse complement strand
GCGATGTTCGCGACCAGGTCGTCGCGGGCGACGCCCATCAGGTCGTTCTTGACGTACCTGACGTAGTCCTCGACGGTGTTCTGGCCGTCCTTGATGCCCACGTACTGATTGATGGCCGAGAGGCCCATCGCGACGGCGCCGGAGCGGTCCATCGCGGCCTTGTCGACCAGGGTGACCTTCAGCCCGTGCTTCTTGGCCCAGTAGGCGGCCTCGACGGCCGCGCCGCACGCCGCCATGCCGCCGCCCAGGATCAGGAGGTCGGTGGTTACCTCGACAGTCTGCCAGTTCGCCATACCCATGGTGACGTCTCCTTACTTGCTGAGCGTGGCGAGCTTGGAGAGGCCAAGCGACGCGGGCTCGGTGAAGAGAAGCGGGCTGTTGATGTCGCCCTCGCTGCCGAACCCGCCGTCGGGGACGGCCTTGCCCTCGGGGGTCGTGCGGATCGGGAACTTGAAGCGCTTGATGTTGCCGTTGCGGAACTTCACGGTCCACATGATCGAGTCGGTGGACCGCAACGGCACCACGCTGGCTCCCATGGGCACGAAGTCGGCGTAGCCGCGCACGTCGACGGCCTGCGGCTGGCAGATCTTCACGCAGTTGTAGCACTCCCAGCACATCGCCGGGTCGCGGTTGTACGCCTTGCTGGTGGTCTTGTCGAGCACCATCAAGTCGTTGGGACAGATGTGCTGGCAAGCCGTCTTGTCGAGCGCCTTGCAGCCATCACACTTCTCGGGGTTCACGTAGCTGGGCATCGCTCTTCTCCTCCTTGTGCGCTCCCGGACCCGCTCCTGATCTCCCAGCCGAATTGGCCTGCCTCGAGCACAAGCCAGGTCGACCAGGGGATGCATGTTTGAAACATGCAGCATAATCCTCACACGCACGCTCCACTGTCAAGGGAAAAGCGCCGGAGCTGGCCGGAATGAGCCAGACGCCTGTTGTTTCTAGCTGTTAGAGAGAATGGACAGAGGCGAGGAGCGGCGGGCGAGCGCGGATGTGGGCTACTCGGCGGGTGGGATGAGCAGCTCGGCCTCGGCCTCGAAGCACGCGGGGAAGACGCGCACGAGCCACCCTTCGCCGTACGGATCCGTGTTGGCGAGGCCGGGACGCTGCCCCAGGCCGAGGTTGGCCTCCACGACGCGCCCCGAGATGGGGCACCACACCGTGAACACTCCCCCGCCCTCGCCGCGGGCGCGGGCGACGAGCTCGCCCTGCACGAGCTCGTCCCCCTCGTTCGGCAGGTCGATGCTCACCAGGCGGCCGGCCGTCTGCTGGAAGCACTCCTGGATACCCACCAGGGCATGGCCGCCCTCGACGAGCCGGACCCAGCTGTGCGTCCCGAGGCGGTAGGTCCGCGGCGCGGGGGGCGCCGGGAGCGAGGCGCACCGCTCCGCCGGCCTCGAGGCGGCCCGCATCGTGGTGCTCAGCAGCTCGTCGCTGGTGAACGGCTTGGTGATGAAGTCGAAGGCCCCCACCCTGAAGGCCTCCACCGCGTGGCGCGCCGCGCCGAGGCCCGTGATCACCAGCATGCGGGCATCGTTCTGGTGCTCGCGGAGGCGACCGAGCAGCTCCAGCCCGTTCATGCGCGGCATCATGATGTCGACGAGGATCACGTCGTAGGGCTGCTGGCGCACCCGCTCGAGCGCGTTGCCGCCGTCCAGGGTCGTCTCCACCTCGTAGCCGTGCCGCTGCAGGGCCCGGCTGATCCCGGCGCAGACGATGGGCTCGTCGTCGACGACCAGCACCTTGATCTTGGGCGGCATCCGTCAGTCCTCCGCCAGGTCCTGCCCGTCGTCCCCGGCCTGGCCCGGCTCGAGGACCCGATCGATCTCGTACTCCCCGGAACGCACCCGGTGCCGGCGCATCAGCGCCTGGAAATTGGGCCGCTTCATCCCGACCTGGCGGGCGGCCGCGCTCACGTTCCCGCGGCTCCGCTCGAGCGCGCGCACCACGAAGAGCCGCTCCAGCTCCACCACCGCCTCGGCGCGGATCGCCTTGAGCCGCCGCTTCAGCTCCTCGGCGCGGGTCGGCACCGGCGACGACACCGGGGCCAGCGACAGGAGGCGCAGGTCCTCGACGTCGACGGTGTCGCCCGTCGCGCGCAGGGCGGCCTCCTCGATGACGCCCTCCAGCTCCCGCACGTTGCCCGGCCAGTCGTACTCGGTGAGCAGCGCCAGGGCGGCCGGCGTCGCCCGCATGGGTCGGTGCCGCGCCTGCCGGCAGAAGCGGGCCAGGAAGTAGTCGACCAGGAGCGGAATGTCCTCCTGCCGATCGCGCAGCGACGGACAGGACATGGTGTGGCTGGAGACGAGGTAGTAGAGGTCCTGGCTGAAGCGGTGCTCGGCGACCAGGGTGGCCAGGTTGCGGTCGGTGGCGGACAGGAGTCGCACGTTGAGCTTGAGGGGAGTGCCGCCGCCCACGGGAACGAAGCGCCGGGTGGTCAGCGTCGCGTGCAGGGCGTCCTGCAGGTCGCCCGGCAGGTCCCCGATGTCGCGCAGGTAGAGGGTCCCGCCCGTGGCGAGCGCAAAGGCGCCCGCGTTGACCGCGTCGTCCCGGAGGTCGCCGAACCACTCCCGGAGGATCTGGGACGTCTCGGCCCCGCTGCAGCGCGCCGCCACGAACGGCCCGTCGGCGCGCGAGCTGCGCCAGTGGAGCGCCCGGGCGACCAGCTCCTTGCCGGTGCCGAGCTCACCCAGCAGCAGCACGCTCGCATGCGACGGGGCCGTGTTGTTCACCCACCGGTGGAGCTCGAGCATGGCACGGCTCCTGCCCACCATGCCGTGGAACTCGTCCAGCGGCCCGGTCCGGGTGCCGCCGAAGAAGACGCGCTTCTCGAGCGCATCGGACAGAGACTCGACGAGCACGTCGTCGGGGATCGGCTTCACCAGGAAGTCGTAGGCCCCGCGCTTCACCGCCTCCACCGCGTTGCGGACGGACGAGTGGGACGACGTGACCAGGGGGATCGTGCCGGGCGAGGTGTGGCGGAGCTCCCGCAACAGCTCGAACCCGGTGCCGTCCGACAGGGCCAGCTCGACCAGCGCCAGGTCGAAGGCGGTGCGCTCGATGGTCTTGAGGGCGCCGGCGAGCGTGTCGACGGCCTCGACGACGAAGCCGCGGTCCCGGAGCGCGGTCGCACAGGCGGCGGCCACGCGCGGGTCGCGGTCGACTACCAGGAGGCGGATCTCCCCGATGTCCGCCGGCGGCTTCGGGATCGTCAATGGCGGCGCGGGGGCGTGCGGCTCGGCCGCGACCGGCGGCGGGGCCGCGCCGGTCGCCGACCGCGGCCGGGGCCGGCCGACGCCGGGACCGGTAGGGCTACCACCTCTGCGCTCGCGGCGGGTCATGAAGCAGCCGACGACCTATCTACTCCAGAATCGTGTCATAGTCCAGACGCGTGCATGACGAGCTATTCGCGCTGCCCCGTTTTCGCGCGCCAGCGACGCAAGCGATCGATATTGCAGAGGCGAGGCGCTTACAAGTTGCCGGAATTGACCAGGCACCTATGGCACTCAACCCCCTCGGAGAGGCTGATTCTTGGGGT
>JACRCY010000383.1 GCA_016218785.1 Deltaproteobacteria bacterium | reverse complement strand
TCGTTGCCGATGACGTACTGGGTACCGTGGTACTCCCCTAGTTCAATCCCCCGGTACTCACCGAAGCCCTGGTGCTGGTCCGTGCCCAGCAGCCGGTTGCGGAAGAAGGCGTTCCCCGGCCCCACGGCTCCCCAGTAGTCGCCGACGCCGACCCAGCCCACGACGTTGCTCTCGAACAGGTTCATGAAGGCGTAGTGCCCGTGCAGCGAGATGTAGGTCTTGTCCCAGCCATCGTCCGAGTAGTTCCTCTCCGCGTAGTTGTACCCGAACACGCACCCGCTCGTGCCAAGCTGCACGATCATCGCGTGCCGCGTCTCGTAGAAGACGTTGTTCTCCACCAGGATCGAGGTGGCGTACCGCGCCAGGCTTACCCCGTAGCCCTGCCCGCCGTCCCCCTTGCTCTTGGCGTCGTGGAAGTAGCTGTCCCTCACCTCGAGGTGCAGCGACTCACTGATAGCCACATGGTACTTCTCGGTGAAGTCGCTCTCGACCCGCCGGATCCAGGTGTCCGCCGCCCACCGCATGCTCACGTTGCTGGCGCCGTCGCTCGTACCCGAGTCGATGCGCCGCAGGGTCAGATCCTCGAGGCCCACCTGCTCGACGAACCGGACGGGGCGGGCCTCGGGGTTCTTGTCCAGCGTGTAGGTGAGGTGCAGGGGCGGGTGGACGGTCAAGGTGCTCCCCTGGATCGCCACCACCCTCACCATCTGCCCCACGTCGTACTCGCCCCAGTCCGCACTCGCGGGGACGATGTTCTCCTGCCGGATCTCGGCCCCCTGGCCCACGGCGAAGCCCGCGGCGCTGGCGACCTCGACGTGCGTGGAGCCCTGCTGCAGGCCGCTCTGCAGGGCCACGTAATCGCCGATCACCACGCCCTGGATCTGGAGGCAGCCGCTCCCGTTGCGGCAGGCGAGCACGGTCGCCTCGGACCCCGCGCCCCGCAGCACGATGCCCGACGCCAGGACCAGGGGGGCCTCGATCCGGCACGTCCGGGCCGGCAGCCGGACCACGGCCGGCGCCGTGGCGCCGTCGATGGCCGCCTGGATCGCGGGCGCGTCGTCCGTCACGCCATCGCAGAGGGCCCCCTCGTCGGTGACGTCGATCAGCGGACCGGCGAGAGCGGGGATGTCCCCCGGATAGCCGGCATGGCTCCAGTCGACGAGGCCGAGATCGGCCGGTGTCGGCGACCCGGCCTCGGCGGCGGCGTCGTCGCCGCCCGTGCCGCCGTCCGGCGGGCCGAGGTGCGCGTCGCCGCCTGCGCCCCCGTCGGGATCCCCGGCGTCGGGGCCGGCCGCGGCATCCGCGCCGCCATCCCGACCCGTCCGCGACGCAGGTCCATCGCAGCCGCCGCCGCTCGCGAGCACCAGGAGAGCGAGCAGCGTCCGGGTACGATGCAGGCACGTTGGCGACATGTCGACCTCCGTTGACGCGGAACGGGTGCGAGGACCTCAGTTGCTCTCGTACACCGAGACCTCGGCGTCGCCGTCGCCCACAAAAGCCGTTGAGACGCTCTGACCCGAGTAGAGGCGATTCCCCCGGAGCTCCAGCGAAGGCCGGACCTCCCCCCCCCCAGGACCCCACGTGACGTTGCGGACCGTCTCGAGGTGCACGAGAGCGAGGCTGCGGTCGAAGATCTTGATCTGCGCCCGGCGCTCTCCGCTCCCGGGGCCGCCCACCCCCTGGGTGTAGGTGACGAACAGGCGGGTCGCGTTGGCGTGGAGCCCGGTGACGTAGCCCTCCCAGTCGTTGGGCTCCGCGGAGAGCTTGCGCGCTTCGACGAACGTCCAGTCGGAGTCGAGCGTCACCAGCACGAGGTCCGACTGGGCGCCGTCGTCGCTGGCCTCGCGGATCCCGTCGTCCGAGGAGGTGGTCGGCAGCACCATGAGGATCTTCCCGTCCACGAAGCGCAGGCTGCACACCCGACCCCGGCCGCTGACCGGGCGAGGAGTGGCGGCCGTCGACAGGTTCAGGTCGAACTCCCGAATCAAAGTCAGGCTGTCCTTGCTCAGCTCGCGCACACGGTAGACGGCGTCGCCAGTGCTCGAGAGCGAGTTGTCGAGCCGGGTGACGACGAAGACGCTGTCGGGGCCGACCAGGGGAGCCGGGTCGTCCAGCATCTCGTGGCCGTCAGGCACCTCTGCCAGCTTGCTGCTGGAGGCCAGGGGCGTCGGCGTGGCGGCCATCTGCGTCATCGCGTCGTCGAGCTTGAACTTGGCTGCCCAGAGGTAGGTGGCGTTGCTGGTCTGGGAGCGCTGGCTGGTCTCGTAGAACGCGTAGAGAGCCTCGCCATCCGCTGCGATGCGGATGTCGGTCGGAGACCCGTAGGTGGTGCTGGCCTGCACCAAGGTCAGGGCGGTGGGCGCGTTGGAGAGATCGGCGTCGAAAACCTTCGCGCTGAAGGTGATGCTGGCGGACGAACCGAGGTTCCCCAGGTAGATGACGAAGACCTTGTCCGCGGTCGCCGCTATCTCGGGGCGGGCCGAGAAGCCTTCGCCGGTGCCAGTGAGCGTGACCTTCTTCACCAGCTTGAGCGAGTCGAACGCCGCGCTGCCCGCGTCGGCAGGAGCGCCGCCGTCGGCCCCCCCGTCGGTCGCGCGGCCCGCGTCGGCAGGAGCGCCGCCGTCGGCCCCCCCGTCGGTCGCGCGGCCCGAGTCACCGGGTCCCCCGCACCCGTAGACCGTGACAACCATAGCCCCAGCGAGCGTCATCATCCGGATTCGTGCCATGCTGGCTCTCCTTCCCGTCCTACGGCGTCAAGCGACAGTTGGCCGAGTCGCGATCACGACACTCGGCGCTGGTTCCTCGACGGAGACTCCCATCTCGGTGCCCTCCTACGGCGGAGCCGGCGTCGTCCGTGATCCGTCACTGCGCCTTGAGGCTCGCGAGCCGCGCCTTGAGATCCGCAACTGCGGCCTCGACTTCGCCCGCGGCGTATCCCCATGTCGCCAGCTCTGCCGGCGTCGCCCAGGCGAGGTTCTGCAGCTCATGAGGGTCCTGCTCCAGGTCGTACAGCTCCAGCTCCTGCCGCCCGTCACTGCTGCGCATGTGGACTATGGTCCACGCGTCGTCGTCGTAGTACTCCACGTACTTCCAGCGGAGGGTCCTGACGGAGGCGATGATGTACCTGGGGGACCAGCATTCGGTGAGCACCTCGTCGCGCGGCCAGGACTGGAGCGTGCCATCGAGCAGGCCGGCGAAGCTCGAGCCGTTCATGAGGACATCGCCCGGCACTGCGGCGCCAGCGAGATCGGCGAACGTCGCGGCAAGGTCTGCGTTCATGAGCATTGCATCCTCCACCACCCGTCCGGGTATCGGGTTGCCCGGGTGGAACACGGTGAGCGGCAGGCGGATACACTCCTCGTAGCCGCAGTTCTTCTTTCCGTACCAGTGCTCCCCCCAGGCGTAGCCGTTGTCGGAGGTGTGGAACACGACCGTCTTCTCCTTGATCCCCAGCGCTTGCAGCGCCGTCATGATGTCCTCCACGGCGTCGTCGGTTGCGAGGACCGAGACGAGCTGCCGTTTTCTCTTCTCGTCCAACCCCTCCCTGGTCGCGTTCCCGACGAGGTCCACAACCCATTCGGGTTTGTCGGATACGTCCGGTTCCATGAAGCTGGGGGGCCTGGCTGCCCACTCGAAGAGGGCGCAGTCCTTGAGGCGCTCCAGCGCCTCGGGGGTGTACTGGTAGACGTCGGGGTCGCTCTGATAACGACCGGGGCTCAGCGCCGGCGCGTGCGGCGCCTTGGGGGCGAAGTAGACGAAGAAGGGCTTCCCGGTCGCGGACGCGCGGGCGATGAAGTCGATGACCTTGTCCTTGAGCATGTCGTCCGAGTAGTTCTCGCCGCCGTCGTCAACGACGGCATCGGCGTTCTCGATGCACCGCGTTCTGTCCGCGAGCGTCGTGGCGGAGGACGAGAGGTAGCAGACGCGTCTGGTCTCCGTCTCGCCGGCGCCGCGCTCGACGAGCTGGAAGTTGAAGAAGTCCGCATGCGGGAACGCCCGCCACTCGTCCCAGTAAGGAGGGATGTAGTTGTCGGGCTTCCCGTTGCCGTCCGAGTCGGCATCCGTCAGAGCCGGGTAGCCGTTCAGGTACTTGCCGAAGAAGCCCGTGAGGTACCCTTGGTCCCCGAGCCAGCGGGCGAACACTCGCTCCTCGTTGCCGTGGTTCTTGAATATCACCGCACCTGGGGTCTTGTCGGTGTCGCCTTCCTCGATGTCGCCGTTCGACTTGACGCCGTGGTTGTGCGCGTAGCGGCCCGTCAGCACGGTGGACCGGCCCGGACAGCACAGCGGGGTGGTTCCGAAGTTGTTCCTGAACGTCACCCCCTCCGCCGCGAGGTGTTTCTGTAGCTTGGTCATGCACGCCGTGCTGTCCGCGCGCTGGTCGTCCGAGAGGATGAAGACGATGTTGTAGGCCGCTGGCGCCGGGCCGGAATCAGGAGGACCCGCCTCAGGCTCCTGCCCCGAATCAGGGGGGCTGGCCTCTTGCTCCTGCCCCGAATCGGGAGGCCCCGCCGGCGAGCCAGCACCGCGGGAACAGCCGGATGCGAGCAGCAACGCGGACGCCAGCACGACTGCCTTCGTGGTCACGAGACTGGTCCACATGGAATCCTCCGTGTGCGCCGCTCAGACCGGCGCGCTCCAAGTGCACGCCGCGCGGATGTCCGCCGCGGAGCAGCTCTGCGCGCTCGCGTCGGCCGCGTGCGCCGCCGGTCCCGAAGCGGCCACTGCGCAGACCGCCGCGAGCCGCGCGACCATGCCGATACCCGACCGAACCCTCGTCATTCCTCACTCCAGCGTGCTCACCGCGGCTGCGAGTACGCGCCCAGATCCCAGCCGGCGTCCTGCAGGTTCCCATCGCGATCGCGGTAGAAATCGAACGCGAGGTCGAAATCGGGATAGAAGGCGTACTCCCCCATGTGCGCCGCGACCGCGGCGAAGACCGCGTCGAGCGCGCTGCTCAGGTTGGTCCCCGTGTCGATGCACGCGGACCCCGTCTGCGCGGCCACGTGGTAGTCGCCGCCCTGGTAGTCGACGAAGAGAATGGCGGCGGCGCCCTGGTAGTTGGTCGCGACCTGGGCCCCGGTCGAATCCGCCGCGACGCTCAGGATCGAGCTGTAGAAGATGTTGTTGGCGATGAGCGCCCCCGTGGACTGCTCCGCCAGCGCCAGCGGGCCGTTGTCGACCACGGTGTTGTTGACCAGCATCAGGCCGACCGAATGCTCGAAGCTGAAGCGGGCGCTCGCGCCGTTCTTGGCGAGCACGTTGTTGAAGAACAGCTCGTCGTAGGACACGCCCCCCGTCTGCTTGTCGTACTCGCGAATGATCCAGTAGGCCGCGTTGTCGTGGAAGTAGTTGCGGAAGAAGAGGTTCTGCTGGTGGCCGTAGACCGAGTTGTGCATCGGCCCGTGGTCATAGGACAGGACGAGGTCGCCGGTGCAATCGGTGACCTCGTTGTCGAACACCAGGGACAGGTAGTTGCCGCTGAGCGCGATGCCGTCCACGCAGCGGGCGCGGCTGAAGCCGCTGATCTCGGACGGGCTGAAGGCGCCGTAGCGTGACAGGTCGATCGCCGTGTAACCGGGATCGGCGACGCGGTCGTTGAACACCGCGTAGCTCGCGACCAGGTTGTTCTGGACGATGTTGTAGTTGCCGCAGCCGATGTCGAGCCCCATGGTGCAGCCTAGCCCGACTTTCGCACGTTTGAACCCTCCTGGGGGAGAGAATGGCGCTTCTTGCCGAGGGAAAATGCTTGCGCGCACGCGCTGTCCGTGCTAGTTGAAGGAATGTACTTCTTCGAGCGCGAGGTTGACGGCCGCAAAT